>CAZLQB010000030.1:0-273 GCA_964561585.1 uncultured Pseudomonadota bacterium | reverse complement strand
AATCCCACCATTTTTTTCATCACTTTTAACAAGCCATTCCCAATTATCTGTATAATACGTATCCTGCGATGGAAGTTGTGGATCAATTATCGTCATGTTGTAAATACCATTCTTTAAAAGCTGGTAAATATCTGAGCCACCGGCAATATAGACCAATTCGTCACCGCGATTAGCGCTGGCCCGTAAATTTGATAAACACTCATTACTCCAATTATGCCAACCATCCCCAACCAAAAATCGCCACATTGTTGAATACACAAAACGATTTAAAGG
>CAZLQB010000029.1:1405-10430 GCA_964561585.1 uncultured Pseudomonadota bacterium | reverse complement strand
TCGATTGGTTGGGTAACGTCATGTTGTATAAAACTAAAACGTGGATTGCCTAATAAGTTTTTTAAGTTTTCTTTTGAACCGGTATAAAGGTTATCGAGCGCAATTACGTGGTGTCCTTTTTCGATATAATATTGGCATAGGTGAGAGCCAAGAAACCCGGCGCCACCCGTTATAAGTATATTCATAAGGTTCCTTGTTTATTGGTTGACTGCGATGGTTTTTGATAAATTCCATAGATTGTTAAGCCCCATGGGAATTTTAGCCCTTTTTTAATAAGCCATAATTCGCCTTGCAAAATGCCATACATTAATGAGTTGATAAATTTGTTGGGCGTTTTTTCATGTTCATTATGAGGTTTATTTTTAGATAACAAGCGACTTATTGCCGCTAAAGGAAATAAGAAAAAAAGCCAAGAACCTAACGTGATTTTAGTAAATTTTTGTAATAATTCTTGGATGTCATTTTTGTTATAGCGACGGACATGGTGCAAATAACTGTCATGTGCGCTAAAAAGCCATTGATAAGCAGGAACGGTGAAAATGAAAAAGCCGCCAGGCTTAAGAACACGCATTATTTCATTAACTGCTTTTTGATCATTTGGAATGTGTTCAAGAACATCAAAAGCTACAATTGCATCAAACGAATTATCTTCATAAGATAGTTCCGAAGCGCTGCAGCATTTTTTTTCAATGGCTAATGATGTTGGGATAAGATCAAGTGCTTTTTGATTGATATCTATAACATGGATAAACCCAAATTTATTTAAGACATCAAGGTCATCACCCGTTCCAGCACCGATATCCAGAATGTGGCTTTTGTTGTTTGTTATAGTCTGAGAAAGAAGATGAGCGACCAATTTGTTTTTTGCTTTAAACCAAAAATGTTGTTGCGATGCTCCGTCTTGATAATCTTTATAATCCATGTTTTACCTTTCTTTACTTTTTACATAAATAAGCTAGCATTAATCAAAAAAATGGGCAAAATAATAAAGAGAGATTTATTTGACGTAGTAATGGAATGAGGCGGAGAATGGGTTATGGAGAGTAGGCTATTATCTATTGTTATTCCGCTCTTTAATGAAGAAGAAAATATAATTCCTCTTTACGAAGAACTTATTCCGGTTCTTAAAAATCTAAAGCATTTTACATCATATGAATTGGTGATGGTTGACGATGGAAGTTCCGATACGTCACTCAATTGTCTTAAATTTCTTGCCGCAAAAGATTCTCATCTTCGGGTCATTTCATTTACGCGTAATTTTGGGCATGAGGCTGCAACCTATGCTGGAATTATGCACGCACAGGGTGATGCTGTTGTATTAATGGATGCTGATCGGCAAGATCCCGCTGAATTGATTTTTGAATTCGAAAATGAATTTGTGCGAGGTTATGACGTTGTTTTTGGGCAACGTACGAAACGGTTACGTGAATCTTGGCTAAAAAAAATAACGTCAAAACTTTTTTATCCCTTGTTTAAATTTCTTACAAAAGTTGATTTACCCCGCAATGTCGGGGATTTTTGTTTGTTGAGCCGTCGAGCGGTTGATATGATGAAACAGCTTCCTGAACGTGCAATTTTTATACGCGGACTTATTTATTGGCTCGGTTTGCCAAAAAAAGCGGTGCCATTTATACGGCGTGAGCGTGGCGCTGGAAAAACCAAATATGATTATTTCAAGTTAACGGTTTTTGCATTAGAAAACATTATTTCGTTTTCAACGGTGCCTATTTATTGGCTTATCTTTTTTTCCTTAATGATTATAGCTTTTTGTGTTTTTGGAATGGCTGCCGCATTTTTTATGCACCTGCTCGGCCTTGTTGTGATGACCGGGTGGACATCGCTGATTATGTGCATGTTGTTTTTATTTGCAACGACATTGTTTTTTGTTGGGCTTATTGGCCTGTATGTCGGGAAAATTTTTCAAGAAATAAAACAACGGCCAGTCTTTTTAGTTGGTGAAAAAATTAACATTGATATCCAGGGAGGGGTGGGAGGTAACGGCCCACTTAAGTAGTTTTGCCGATGAAATCTATGAATTTTTTACAAAAACTTTGGCTTATTCTTACCAAAAGAGATAAAAGAAATTTTATACTTCTTTTATTATCGTCGATTATTGTTTCGATTATAGAAACGATAGCATTAAGCGCGGTCATGGTTTTTGTTGCAATAGCGACTAATTTTGAAACCATTAATAAACATAAATTTGGCAGTTATCTTTATAAGATGAGTGGTTGTTCGGCGCCTGTTGAATTTGTTATGTTAATGGGTTTTTTGCTTGCAGGGTTCTACGTG
The DNA here is from genome assembly GCA_964561585.1 of uncultured Pseudomonadota bacterium. Lineage (GTDB taxonomy): Bacteria > Babelota > Babeliae > Babelales > RVW-14 > GWF2-38-10. The sequence goes on along the minus strand of CAZLQB010000029.1, from coordinate 8,138 downwards.
TTTCGGGGCTTAGTCTCTATCGGCCATATTTACCTAATGATTAGGTTCTCGCAAGGGCGTTATCAAGCGTGGGCTCAAAGAATTTTCACCGATTATTTATTGTTTCCTTATCAGCAATTTGTTCTTAATACTTCATCAAAAATAAATCAAGTATTGTTTGTTTCTACGGGACAAGCTTGCCAGGTAATTAATGGTATTCTTACCGTTTCGGCAGAATTTTTTACGGTGAGTTGTGTATATATTATGCTTATGTGGGTTAATTGGAAGATGACCCTTTTTTTAACCTTATTATTGATGATAAAGAGCCTTTTGATTATCAGGATTTTTTCGCGAGCATTGGCTCGAGCTGGTGTTTTGAGTAGAGATTATTCAACCGAAACGTCCAAAATTTTTCATGATTCTTATGGTAACTATAAGTTTTTTAAGTTGCTTTCAACCAATAGTCCTGAAATTAATCGGTTTGCCAATGCAACCCAAGGTGTTTCTCGGGCAAATATTTTGAACGTAACATTGCAGGGAGCTCCGCGTTTTATTTTGGAGACCATGGGGTTTTCTATTTTGATCGGGGTAATTGTTTATGTGCTTTATATGTACCATAGTGCCGCCGCCGTTCTTCCGGTCGTTTCTTTGTATGCTTTGGCTTTTTATCGGTTATTACCGTCGATCAATAAAATTTTGGCTGGATATAATCAGATTATATTTTTTAAATATGCGATTCATGATATTCATGATTTGCTTAATAATGAGCGTGAAAAATTAGGAACCGATTCTATTGCCTTTAACAAAACAGTTGCCATGCAGCATGTTGTTTTTGAATATCAAGATAATAAGCCTGTGCTTAACGGTGTTAATATAGCTATCAATAAAGGTGAGCGCATTGCGTTTATTGGTGAAAGTGGTGCTGGTAAAAGTACGATAGCTGATATCCTTATGGGTCTGTATCAACCACAGCAGGGCAATTTGCTTGTTGATGGCATTCAATTAACTGATTCCAATCTTAAGGCTTGGCGCAATAAGATTGGCTATGTTCCCCAAAATATATATTTATTTGATGGAACGGTTGCAGATAATGTAATTTTTGGTCGGGCTTATGATGAAGAAAAACTTATACATGCATTAAAGCATGCACGTATATACGATGATTTACTAAAAAAAGATGGAATTTATACGCGTGTTGGCGACATGGCGGTGATGATTAGTGGTGGCCAAAAGCAACGAATTGCGCTTGCGCGTGCATTATATGATGATCCTGAGGTTTTGGTTTTTGATGAAGCAACGTCGGCGCTTGATCATGAAACAGAGTCTAAAATTATGGATGAGATTTATAGTGTTGATAAAAGTAAAACATTAATTATTATTGCGCATCGGCTTACAACGGTTGAGCGGTGTGACACTATTTATAGAATAGAAAGCGGACGAGTATTTTTGGTTGATGACCTGGGGTTAGCGCATAAGCAATACAAACATGGTTCTATTTTAGCATCATGAATTTAAGTGAGGATGTAATGAAAAAAGCTTTAATTACTGGTATAACCGGGCAAGATGGTTCATATCTTACCGAGCTTCTTCTTTCAAAGGGTTATGAGGTTCATGGAATAATCCGGCGCGCATCTTCATTTAATACCCAGCGGATTGACCATATGTATGTTGATCCTCATGAACAAGATTCTCGTTTTTTTTTACATTATGGTGATTTATCTGATGCCAGTGGCCTTCAGGATGTTGTAAGTGTGGTAAAGCCCGATGAGGTATATCACCTTGGTGCCCAATCGCATGTTAAGGTCTCGTTTAATATGCCCGAATACACGGCAAATGTGACCGGGCTCGGGACGCTCCGGTTGTTAGAAACGTTGCGTCGTTTTTGCCCTGAGGCAAAATTTTATCAGGCATCATCATCCGAAATGTTTGGTGCTGCCGGCGCGCCACAGTCTGAAACAACACCTTTTTATCCACGCAGCCCTTATGCTGCTGCAAAGGTATATGCCTATTGGATTGCGGTGAACTATCGTGAAGCCTATGGGCTTTTTGCTTGCAACGGCATCTTATTTAACCATGAGAGCCCACGTCGAGGTGAAACGTTTGTAACCAGAAAAATAACCCGAGCATTAGCAAACCTTATTGCGGGCAAGCAAAAAATGCTGTATTTGGGGAATCTACATTCAAAACGTGATTGGGGCTTTGCCCCTGAATATGTTGAGATGATGTGGCTTATGCTGCAACAGAATACCCCAAACGATTATGTTGTTGGAACAGGTGAAAGTCATACGATTAAAGAATTTGTTGTGGCTGCCTTTTCCTATGCTGGTATCGAACTTGCGTGGGAAGGCGAGGGCATTGATGAGCGTGCGGTTGTAAGTGCAATAAATTCTCCGGGGAGGGGCGGGAGGGAACGGCCCGCATCAATTAACAACATATCAATTGGTGATACGGTGGTAAAAATAGATCCTCGTTACTTTAGACCTACCGAGGTCGACCACCTTCAGGCCGATATTTCAAAAGCAAAAGAATTGCTGTGTTGGCAGCCGCGCGTAACATTCCATGAATTGATTGAGATTATGGTTGATTACGATTTAATGTTTGCTGGGCTTGAGCCAGTTGGTAGCGGGATTGCGGTAGGCAAACAAAAGAACTTTACGTATACCTCACACTCGGTAACGTGGACGTATCATGAACATGAAAACTGTGTTTAAAACATCCAAAATTTATGTCGCTGGTCACGATGGCCTTGTTGGCTCCGCCATTATTCGTGTTCTTAGCGCCCAAGGGTATACGAACATCATAACCCGTTCGTTTACCGATCTTGATTTGCGCAATCAAATGGCGGTTGATGAATTTTTTAATCTTGAGCGGCCAGAATATGTTTTTTTGGCGGCTGCAAAAGTTGGTGGTATTTTGGCCAATAATACCTATAAAGCTGAGTTTATATACGATAATTTGATGATTGCTGCAAATGTTATTCATGCTTCGTATAAATATGGTGTTAAAAAATTACTTAATCTTGGTTCCTCGTGCATTTATCCTAAGAATGCGCCGCAACCGCTTAAAGAGGAATATCTTTTAACTGGTCCGCTTGAACCAACCAATGAGCCATATGCTATTGCTAAAATCGCTGCGATAAAGTTGTGCCGATACTATAACGAGCAATATGGAACGAATTTTATATCGGTTATGCCAACGAACCTTTATGGCCAAAATGATAACTTTAATTTAGAAACGGCGCATGTTTTGCCAGCAATATTGAGAAAAACCCATTTGGCTAAATTATTTCAGCAAAAAAAGTTTAATGAAATTCGCAATGATTTTCAAAAATGTCCTTTAGGTTTTTCAATCAATGAAGATTTTGATCGATGTTCAGATCTTTCTATCATTAGCATTCTTAATAAAATAGGCATTTTTCATGAAAGTTTAATGTTATGGGGTTCTGGAAAGGTTTATAGAGAGTTTCTGTTTGTTGATGACTTAGCTGTCGCTGTAATTTTTCTTATGAAATTTGAACCAAAAAGTGATATTAACGAATTGGTTAATATTGGGGTTGGAGAAGATCTAACAATTTTTGAGTTAGCCAGTTTGATTGCTAAGATTGTGCAATATAACGGAGCTATTTTATTTCAAGATAATAACCTTGATGGAACTCAGAGGAAACTGCTTGATATAGCCAAGGTAAGGTCTTTTGGATGGAAGGCGAACATGACCTTAGAGGATGGCCTTAAGAAGGTTTATAGTAATTATTGCTTTAAGGGCTCATGATGTTTGAATTTGTTTATTTGTTAAATTTCATTTTTTTATTGGTGATGTTTTTTGCATTAAATAATCAAGATGGCGTTTTTGCAAATATTAGAGCTGCTTTTATTAAATCGTTAATCCTGATGGCTTTTTTAACGGTTGCAACAACAGAGATTTTGTCTTGTTTTAATCGACTGTCGTTTTTGTTTGTTTTTTACACATGGTTAGTTTTCGGGGTGGGTTTTTTAGTAGTTGCCTGGTTTTTACTTTTGAAAAAGGGGTGGCATTGTAATATTATAAGAAGCCTTACATCTATTGATAGGCAATATGTAGCGATATTGGCTGGTTCCTTTTTTTTAATTATTGTTCCGCTTGTTTTTCTTGCACTTTTTTATCCTATAAACAATTCAGATTCTTTATCTTATCATTTACCTAGAATTGAACATTGGATTCAAAATTGCAGCGTAAGGCATTATATAACCAGTGACATTAGACAGCTTTATACCCCGCCGTTACCAGAATTTTTAGGCTTGCATTTGAGAGTGCTTGCCAATAGTGACGTGTGGTTAAATCTAATTCAGTTTTTTGCGATGCTTGGTTCCATGTTCCTTGTATCGCTGGGTGTTCGTTCTTTTGGCTATGATTATAAATACCAGATTTTGGGCATGTTGCTTACCTTGTCAATTCCGATGGGGATTTTGCAGGCAACAACAACTCAAACCGATTATATAGCCGCTTTTTTTTTAGCGGCTTTTCTTTTTTTTATTCGTTTATTTTCGCGTGCAACAAGTTGTAGTTGGCTATTGGCTTTTTGGGCTGCTCTTTCTTTGGGTCTTGGCTTTTTAACAAAGCCAACTATCGGCTTTTTTGCTATGCCATTTGCGCTTTTGGTGGCGTTTATTTGTTTGAGAAAGTGGCGACTTAAAGCTGTTTTTGTTGGATTTGTCTTTGTTTTTTTTATTCTTTTTATTAATATGCCTTTTTGGATGAGAAATTACCAACGGTGCGGGAATTTTTTGGGTGATCGTGATTTTGTTAGCCTTGTTCAAAATAAGAGCATGAATGGTAGGTTTTTTGTTTCAAACGTGCTGAGAAATGTGTCAACACACTTGGCGCTTCCTTGGGCTAATAGCGCTTTAAATAAAGTTGTTGTTTTAATCCATCAAAAAATTTTGAGAATAAGCCCTGAGGAAAGAGCAATAACCTTTGGAACAACATCCTATGAGCCTTTTTTTTATATGCATGAGGATCATGCGGGTAATTTTTTTATTCTTTTATTTTTGCTGTTTTTGATTGGTTATTTTTTGTTAAATTTGAAGACAATCGTATGTGTTAAGAACTATTTTTTAATTTTTTATTTTTTGTCCTTACTGTCTGGCTATTGTTTATTTTGTTTTATGTTGAAGTGGCAACCATGGATAACGCGTTTGGACTTGCCCTTTTTTATAATCACAATTCCCTTTATGGTTTATGTAGTACATGATATTTATGGTGAAAATGGCAAGTGGGCAAAAAAAATGAATTGGGTCTTAATGGGTCTTTTGTGTTATTGGTTTTTTTCATTTGCCATGAAAGATAAAGCAGCTTTTGTTGTGCTAGGGGTACTTTTTTTTCTGATTTATTACATGTTTTTAAGGAGGGGATTAGTAAAGAAAGGTATGGTTTTTTTATTTTTGACTACGTTTTTATTTACTATTCCCTATGTTTATTTTAATCCAGCCAAACCACTTATAAGTAAATTATTTCTTTTTTCTGGATCCCGAGAGCGTAGATATTTTGGTAAAAACGAAAAGGCATATAAAGATCATCTAGAAATTGTAAGGATTGTGAAGAAATTTGGTATAAGCGCCATTGGAATACTTTCACCTAACCATATCATTGAAAAGAAAGTCGGTGATGGAGCAGATGCTATTTTGCTTCCAAACCGCATCATAAATGAGTATTGGGTGTGGGCTATTTTAAAAAATAATGTAAAGCATCCTTTTGTCATAAAGTATTTAAGTCTTGAAAAAAATTGGAATAAAGAAAACGCGTTGGTTAAGGATCAATTTTTTAAAGATTCTGAAGGGACTTGTTTAGCGGTTATTGCCTATACGGACAATATTTGCCATTTGCTTAAGAGCTCGCGGGTTGTTTTTTGGGAAAAGTTAGGTACTGTTAAGGAGCCTTTATTTTTGATTGTGCTACAAAACAGAAAAGAGTAAGGGGATGTCACCTATGGTGACCAAAAAACAGATGAAATCTTGAAGAAATTGCTTTATGTGACGAATGTGAATGCTTTTGGTTGGCGCGCCGAAACCTCCTTGCAGCAAGGGATAAAAGAAATTTATGAATGATATACAACACAAGAGCATGCTCCTAGAAAATAATGGGGTTGTGATGAACGCGCTAAGGCAATTGGCTACGTTGGTTAATCGGTATTCTTTTTTGATTGGATTGGTAATTGTTTTTCTGAGTGTAATTCCATTGTTGTTGCTAGGCGAGGATGCCTATATAAAAGTTTTTGATGAATTAAATCCAGATTTGGTTTACCGATGGATTTTGAGCTTAGATTACAATTATTTAAAGGGGCCTTTTGAAATAATTAAGTCGTTTATGGGCGGAATTCCTCGACATTGTTTTCCAACTTCTCTAAATATTTTTGTTTTATTATTTATTTTATTTACGCCTATTCGTGCCTTTGCCATAAATGTTGTAGTTGTTCGTTTAATTGCATATCTGGGCATGTTTTTTTTGCTGAAAAATCACGTACTTAATGAAGAAGATGCGGCGATAAAGCCATTTTTGATGAGTATGGTTTCCCTTTGTTTTGCCCTTTTGCCGTTCCATTTTTGCTTTGGGTTAAGTATTGCTGGGCAGCCGCTTTTATTGTATGCGTTTTTGAACGTTTTAAAGCATAAAACAGCTACTAAAGATTATCTTATAATCGTGCTTTTCCCTGTTTATTCATCTTTTGTGTTAGCTGGGGTTTTTATATCGGTTGCACTAGGGTTGATTTTTTTATGGAATT
>CAZLQB010000029.1:0-1395 GCA_964561585.1 uncultured Pseudomonadota bacterium | reverse complement strand
ATGTTAATGCTCATTGCGCTTGGCATGATTTACCTCGGTGTGGAATATCAATTAGTTTATGCGCATTTTGTAGATAAAACGTATATATCTCATCGAGTTGAGTGGAACATCCCTTTGTTTTGGGGGATTGATTTGCATGAGTGTATTGATCGATTTAAAACCTTTCTTTTTGATGGAGTTCCGTTTTCTCATCATGCGGTGACGCTTCATGCTAAAGTGAGCGAATTTATTTTGCCTATTGCTTTGATTTGTGGTTTTCGTGATCGGGGTTGGTTAAAAAAGATTTCTTCTTTTTTAGTGATTATTGTTCTCATAACTGCGTGGCTTTGCTTTTTCCATTGGTATCCATTTACCATTATACGGGAAAAGTGCTTTTTCTTGCGAGTTTTTCAATGGGATCGGTTTTATTTTTTACTACCAATATTATGGGCCCTTGTTTTGGCATTATCTCTTTATATGATTTCAAAAATTAAGGAGATTGGAAACAAGCTTGTTGTTTTATTTCTTTTTATGCAGTTGTTTTATGTTGTAACAAGCAACCCTGAATTAAAGCGCAATATGCGGATTTTATCAGCAAAATATTTTGGTACCTCATGCCATGTTAAATACTTATCGTTCAAACAATATTTTTCGGAAGATTTATTTTCACAGATTAGTTGCTATATACATAGACCAAAAAGTTCTTTTAGGGTGGTTACGATAGGCCTTCATCCAAGCCTCGTGCAATATAACGGTTTTTATGCATTAGATGGTTTTATGCCTGATTATCCACTTGCTTATAAACACGAGTTTAAGAAAATAATTGAGCGAGAATTAGAAAAAAACGCTGGAATTGCGAAGGGATTTAATAATTGGGGATCAGCTTGTTATATTTACACTGCTGAAGGTGGAATTATTGAAGAAAAGAGTGAAGCAAAGCTGTCGACGATAAAAAAGCTTGATTTAAATACTGACCAATTGAAGAAGATGGGTTGCGAGTATGTTTTTTCCATATATGAAATTGAAAATTACCAAGAAAACGGTTTGAAATATCTTAAACTATTCAAAGATACGAATTCCCCTTGGGAAGTTTTTTTATATGAGATTGAAAAAGTAAAAAGAGCATAAAGGATTAGTGTGAATAACCAGAAAATTCCTGTTTACCAACCATGGTTGTGTGGTAATGAGAAAAAATATGTGCTTGCGTGTTTAGATTCAACTTGGATATCGTCAAAAGGTTTTTTTGTTGAAGAATTTGAAAAACAATTTGCTGCATATGCTGGCGTGAAGCATGCGGCCTCAGTTTCTAATGGTACAGTTGCGCTCCATTTGGCCATGTTGGCCCTAGAAATTAAAGACGGAGATGAGGTGATTGTGCCAACGTTGACCTATGTCGCCTCGGTTAATGCTATTGCT
>CAZLQB010000028.1:0-10700 GCA_964561585.1 uncultured Pseudomonadota bacterium | reverse complement strand
TAAAAAAGAGGAAAAACAGAGTAAAAAAAGAGCAAGAAAACTACGTTTTTTACTAAAAAACACAAAATTTTTCATATAAACCCCCATGAAATTGAAATAAGCTTGCTTTAATGAATTGTTAGCTTTCTAATTCTATAGTAAATTTTCGATTTGTCAATTCATTGCGGGGTTTTGGATAGAATATCTAGCCGAAAGTGTGCTGGATTATGTATCGATTAATGCTTCAACTGGGTTGAGCTGTGACGCTTTATATGCTGGGTAATAACCAAAAAACAGTCCGATGAGGGCAGAAGAGGTTAACGATATAACTAATGCCGATTTTGAAATAAATATTGGCCAGCCAAGCATGAAGCCAATGGCTTGTGACACGCCAACCCCTAATAAAACCCCAACTAATCCGCCGGTAAGACAAATTGTTACCGCTTCCAAGATAAATTGAATGAGTATCGCCTTGGTTGTGGCGCCAAGGGCCATGCGGATACCAATTTCTTTGGTACGCTCAGTAACGCTCACGAGCATGATATTCATAATGCCTATGCCGCCAACCATGAGCGATATTGATGCAATAATCAAAAGTAAAAGGTTAAGAACTTTTGATGCAGCGTCCGATGCTTGCGAAATGTCGTCCTGGGTAAAAAAGGTAAAATCGTCTTCGTCTTTTTCTCCGAGGTTATGTTTTTGACGCAAAATAGATTTAATCAGTGTTGCTGTTGCGCTCATGCGTTCTTTGGTTTTTGTTGATAATAAAAATGCCGAATAATTAAGTTTTCCCATTAACTTACGTTGGACCGTGGTAACCGGGGTGAAAATGATATCATCCTGATCGCGGCCGTCGGGCATTTTGCCAAGTTCTTCTAATATGCCAATGACTTTAAATGGCAGTCTTTTTATACGGATAGTTTTGCCAATGGGGTTTTCTGTGCCAAAAAGTTCTCGGGCCACAACGGTTCCCAGAACGGCTACCTTGCTACCTGATCGAACATCTTGTTCAGTAAAGAAGTCACCGGAGGTTATTTTCCAATTTCTTATGAGTAAGTAATTTTGGTTAACGCCACCGATTGTTGTTTGCCAGTTTGCTTTTTCTGAAACCGCTTTTATAGGGTTCATTACGCCTGGGGAAATGTAGGCAATATCGTCACATTCATATTCAATAGCTGCCAAATCTGCAGGTTTGAGGGTGAGCGCGGCCCCGGCTCGTTGGCTAATATGTTTAGGTGATGAGCCCAAAACGATAATGAAGTTGCTTCCCAGTTTTTCGATGGTTTGGCTGACACGAACTTTTGCGCCTTCGCCGATCGACATAACGGCAATAATTGAGACAACGCCAATGATAATGCCAAGGGTTGTTAGGAGCGAGCGCACCTTATGATTTTTTAGTGACCTGATTGCTGAGGTAAATAGTTGATAGAAATTCATATTGATTCATTATGCAGGCCGTTCCCTCCTGCACCTCCCTTATCTGAGATTATTTTACCATCAACCAATTCAATAATTCGTTTTGCTTTTGCCGCAATGCTTGGTTCGTGAGTAACGATAATAATGGTAACATTGTGATTTGTATTAAGTTCTTTAAAAATTTCAAGAATCGTTTCACCGGTTGCGGTATCTAAATTACCCGTAGGTTCGTCGGCCAGAATTATTGTTGGGTTATTGACCAATGAGCGGGCAATGGCAACTCGTTGTTGTTGTCCGCCAGAAAGCTGCCATGGATAATGGTCCATACGATTTTCTAGATCGACCAATTTAAGGAGTTTAGTTGCTTCTATGCGTGCTTGGTCTTCGTCAACGCCGGCATACAATCGTGGAAGTGCAACGTTATCAAGGGCAGTGAGGTCGGGTAACAGGTGGAATTTTTGGAAAACAAATCCGATTTTTTGATTACGGATTTTTGCAAGTTCGTCCCGCGTTGCCGTTGAGACGTTAATGCCATCAAGGATATAATCGCCCTCAGTTGATACATCAAGGCATCCTAATAAATGCATAAGGGTTGATTTTCCAGATCCAGAAAAGCCTGTTATGGCAATAAATTCACCTTTTTCAATGGTCAAGTTGATGCCCTTGAGTGCCATCACTTCGTTTTCACCCATATAGTATATTTTGATGAGGTTCTTTATTTCTATGATCATAGTTATTTACCGAATCCGCCGCCTGGTTTGCCAAACATTCCCTTGAGAAGAAGGTTCTCTCGTTTAACGTCATCAACTTCGGTGAGAATATTTGAATCAAGGGAGATGCCCTTTTTCACTTCAGTGTGTTTGCCATCGGTTGCTCCAAGTTGTACTTCAACTTGACGAACGGTTGTTTTATCTTCCATGACCCATATATATTCTTTTTCAGATTTTTGAATTTTGCTCGCCGATCGTGCTGGTTTTGACCTTACACTATCTTGTTTAGATTCATCGATCTTAATTACTTTTAAGCCTAATAAATTGGCAGCGTTTTCAAGGTAAACGGTGTTTATACGCATTGCCTTATTTGGAATGGTAATTGCGTCTTTGCTTGCAGCAACCATTATATCAACGTTTACGGTCATGCCGGGGCGAAGTTTAAGATCTGGGTTGTGCACACTGAGTACCGTATCGTAGGTGACCACATTATCAATAATAGTGGCCAAATACTTAATGTATTTTACGTTGGCATTGAATTTCATTTTAGGGAAGGCATCAACGGCACATTCTACCGCTTGTCCGCTTTTAACAAAGCCAATATCGGCTTCGTCAACATCAATGTGTGCTTCCATATCGTGAAGATCTTTGGCAAGGGTATAGAGTGCTGTTGCCTGAAATTGTGCGGTGACCATTTGACCAAGGTCAACCATTTTAGAGATGACAATACTTTCTTCTGGTGCTTTGACAAACAGGTTATTGAATTGCTTTTGGGCGAGCTTAAGTGTTGCTACCAATTTTTCGACACGGGCCTTCGTGACTTTGTAGGTTTGGACAATCGCGTCAAAAGCGTTTTGTGAAATTTGCCCAGCATTATAAAGTTCTTTTTGTCGGCGGTAAAATTTTTCCTGATATTCGAGGTTTGCGCGGGCTTCGGCAAGATCGGCCGTCGTCTTTTTAACTTCGCTGTCACCAACGCCGTCATCAAGTGCGATGAGCATTTGGTCCCTTTTTACCACGTCATTATCTTCAGCGTATATTTTGACAACCCTTCCAGCCACCAAGCTGCCGACGGTTATTTGAACAACAGCCTTGAGTTTTCCTGAGGCGTTAACATATTGCACAAGGTCGCGTTTTTCTGCTTTTTCATATCTGATTGGATTGACCTGAACATTTGACTTTTTTTGTTTGAAAAAAAGAAAGGTGCCGGCACCAAAACTGGTGATAATGGTTATTATTATGAGTGGATTGCGCAATAAATTCATGAGGTTCCTTTTAATGTTCCCGTTGGCTTATCATTTTTACTTTTGGCCAAATGGGTTGGGCGACTTTTGTTATTCCAGCACCAAGCCTGGAAAATATGGATGCTGAATCACGTTCAGCATGACAAAAAGGCTGAGAATTGACAATTTTTTTTATTTTTCCAATTACTGATCTTGTAACGCGTCAACAGGATTAAGGCGTGATGCCTTGTAAGCAGGGTAGTAGCCAAAGATTAACCCAACGGTGAAAATGGCAAAAAAGGCGACAATAATGCTTAAAGGTTTTATGACCACGGTCCACCCGGTAAACATACTGGCTATAAATGGGGTGGCGGTTCCCAAAACAATTCCTAGGAGTCCTCCAAAGGTGCACAGCATAAGGGCTTCGGCCAGAAATTGGGAAAGAATAAGTTTATCTGGGGCGCCAAGTGCCATGCGGATCCCAATTTCTTGGGTCCGTTCACCCACCGAAACCATCATAATATTCATAACCCCAATGCCTCCGACCAATAACGATATGCAGGCAACAATAAGGAGGAAGAAGGTGAATATATTTGCCGAAGCTTTTGCCGCGTTAAGCATTGATTGTTGGTCAAATACGGTAAAATCGTTGGCATCTTTGATTTCTAACGAATGGCGGGCGCGCAAATTTTTGGTCACGTGTTTAACCGTTTCGGGGATAAGGTCATATGATTTGGTTGAAATTGCAATGCCGCGCAACTCTGAAAGTCGTGTGCGTTCGATATATTTTTTGAACGTCGAAATAGGAATAAAACTATCAAGATTAGCGTCGTAAAATTCACCGCCAAACTGGCTTTTTAATTTTTCTACAACGCCAATTACCACAAAAGGAATGTTGTTAATAGTGACAATTTGATTAATTGGATCGAGTGATTTGAATAATTCTTGTGCTGCCTTTTGCCCAAGGACAATAACGCGTGATCCCATTTGTACCTGGGTTGAGGTAATAAAAGATCCTGTTTTTATTGTTCTATTTAAGATTGATAAAAAATCTTCGTTGCCGCTTTTAAGCTCAAGCGAAACGGTGTTGTTGAGGTATTTGATTGTTTGATGGCCTGATGTCGTTGGGGATATTTTGGCGATAGCCGGGCATGCTTTTTTGAGTGCTTGGAGATCGTCCATGGTTAACGGCGAGCTCTTTTTGCGGTTCAATTCTTTGTTTTGATCAAAAAGTTTTAAGGTGCCGCTTTGCACATAAATCATGTTTTTTCCGGTCGATAAGATTTCTTTTTTGATTTTTTCTTCGGCTCCATGGCCAATTGCCAGCATGGCAATAATTGCCGCAACGCCAATATTAATGCCGAGGGTAGTTAATACCGATCGTCCTTTATGGTGCATAATTGAGGCCAGCGAAGTTTTGAGTAATTGGTGTGTATTCATGGTTTTTACAACGATCCCTTGAACCAAGCTTTATACAATTTATCCATCTCATTTGGTTCTTGTATATCATTAATGATGTTATCGTTTTCAGAAATGCCGTCGATAATTTGCCAATGATTGTTGTCCGTTGTGCCAAGAATAACCGCTTTTTGTGTAAATGCTTTATCGGCCAACGTCCAAACGTAGCGGAATTTTTTGCCAGCATGTGCTATTTTAAAAGCCTTTTTTTCGGCTGATGGCAATGGTTTATAGGTAACGTTAAGTTTTTTGGCAATGAGCTCGAGAATTTCAGGGTTAATTTGAAACGCGAGGCCGCTAATGCTTGTTACATCTTTATTCTTTTCGACCGTTATGCGCGCATTAACCATCATGCCCGGGCGCAGGCGCATGTCGTTATTGGCTATGGTGACCGTTGCCTTATAAAACTGTACCGAATCTCCATTTTTCCCCGGCGGAGCTTTTGGGGTGTAACTTATGTCACTCAAGGTTGCGTGGATTGGTTGGTCGGGAAATGAGTTGATGGTTAATTTAACCTTTTGGCCCGGCTTAACATATCCTATTTCACTTTCATCAATATCTAATGTTGCTTTCATTTGCGTAATATCATGCGCTATTTCAAAAATAACATACTGAAAATCGTTAAGGACTGCAGTTCCTTTGGATATGTTAACGGCTGTAATAATGCCATCATCCGGTGCTCTAACCTTGATGTATTGATATTCAAGGATTGCTTTTTCGAGCGTGACTTTTTGAGCATTACGGTCGGCGCGCGCTTTTTCAAAATCGGCCTTTATTCTTTCATAAGTGTTTTTAGAAATTTGGTTGGCTAGGTAAAGTTGTTGTTGGCGCTTGAAATTACTTTCTTGGTACAAAAACTCACGCTCAGTTTTGTTGAGGTTTTGTTCGGCAAATTTAATGTCTTTATCTTCTTTGCCTGTTTCAATAAGCGCCAGAACAGTTCCCTTTTTGACGTGCTGATTTTCTTTGACCAATACTTCTTTAACAATACCGGCAAGCTGACTACCAATTTTCATCGTGTTTTGTATTTCAAGAATTCCTGAGGTATTGATTTCATGTTTGATCGTTCTTTTTTGCGGTTGTTCCGTTTTATAGAGTGAAAGCGCTGGGGCTTTTTGGGTTAGTTTTTTATAACCAAAAATACCGATAATAAGCATTACGCTGACAAGCGAAAAATTAAGCAAAAATTTGAGCGTGTTCATAATTCCATTTCCTCGCCAGGGTTTGTATCAATCGTAAGTTTTTGTAATAACGTATTAAGGATGTCCATTTGAGCTTCTTCGGTTAAAAACCGTGGGTCAATTAAGGAATTAAGCTCAACAGGAATTCGAATTTTGTCCTCATATGGGAGGCCTTTGGCGCAAAGTTCTCTTCCAAATGTTGGTTCTATTTCACTTTGAAAAAAGATGCAAAATTTTTTGTCGACGAGCAATTCAACAATTTTTATAAATTGTTTTATACATTCACGTTCTGTGTCGGCGGTAAACCATGTTGAGGTTAATTCAATGTTTTGATCCTTTGTGCTTGGACCTTTAATGACGACGAAGGGGCGATTATTTTTCCAGCTTTTAAAAAAGCCGAATTCAAGGTTTTCAGTTTGTATATCGTACCATACCATATTGAGCCAACGAATCATGGTTTGTTCTTTGGTAAATTGTTCAATGTCGCAATTATGGCTTGGGTTTTTTGAGCTTTTACATTCAACGGCATAATGAGATGATACAATATCAAATTCTGTTGTATTGATTTCAACGGTCGTTCCATCTTCAAGCATAACGGGCGCTGTGCCGTCCTTAAAGTTGATATCAAGATCAAAGCCGACAATTCTTTCGCCTTCTTTTGCTAGGGTAACGGCCGATTCGATTTCAAATTCATTGCCTTTAACATGTATTTGCTTCAAAAGTTTTATGATGTTTTGGCGCTTTTTGCTAAAAACCGGCGAAGGTGGAACTTGTACGAAGCGGCAAGGCTCTGGTGATGGGGTGCGGGAAAATATATGAAGGGACGTTGGTTCTTGTGCATGCGCGCTTTGCCTTGTTCGTGGGGGGCTGGGTCTTTTTTTAATTTCTTGGTGCTCTGGTCTGTTGCGTGAGCTTGGTCTTGAACTTATGTGAGAATTAAACGAAAGCGTGATAAGTATAACGAGCAACGACAGATGTGTTTTTGGGGCGATCATTATGATCCTTTCTCGGCCGGAAAGGTTAGGGAAAATATCTACAACGTACTCAGCCTAGCGATGCCGCTAGGCTGAGTACATAATTTGCATTTTTGACGGTGTTTTATTGATTTCTAAGGCATTTAACAGAGCGACAGGTTTTGTAATGCCGGCAGGAGTGAGTCTAATGAGATCTGCTGTTGCATCATTGGTTCATTTATCCTGGTTTGGTGAGCAACGAGGTGAATATTGTCTTCAAAATTTATGTGTGCATTGGTCAGGTGATGCGCCTTTTCGCTGTCGAGGTTGCCGCCAAACAGGGTCAAATGTTCTTTCTCGGCCAGGAGGTAAACGATATCCTTAAATTGGGAGATGCATGCCTTTGGTGTTATTTCGGTAATCCACTCAGATGTTATATATACCGCTTGATAACAGGTTGCCGGGCCGTTAATTATGATAAAAGGTTTGTTATAAGGTTCGTGTAGGTATTTTATTGCTAGTTGTTTTGATTCCATTTCTTTAACAAGTTCTTTGCACCAGGTGAGCATATTGCGTTCTTTGGTCAGTTGTTCAATTTTTGCATTTTTACCGCTTTTACATTCAACGGCGTGGGCTGAGGTGACAATGTCAAATTCGGTTGTGCCCAGATCAATAACGTCCGAATAACCATCAAGGCAGGCATCGATGTGACATTGGCGATGTTCGCGGTCACAAAATCTAATATCGAGGTCAAAACCGATAATTCTTTCACCGCGTTGTGCGAGTAAAAGTGCCGCTTCAAGCTCGAACGAGAATCCGCCATCGCCACGATTAGCCTTGGAAAGGACTTGAGCGAGTCCTGGCGTTTCTGGTGCAAATTGCGTCCGTACAAGTTCCCTAAGATGTGTTGTGGATATCGAAGAAAGATTGCTTGCCGATAAAAGCCAGCAAGCGAATAAGAGAATTTCTAATGACCGTGTGACTATTCTTCTGCCCGCATAATAATGTATGGTTCTTGACCCTAAAACATTCATAAGCCCCCCTTATGATTATTTTTGTGTCGATCTTATGTTTGTAAATCCCTTTCCGTTACCTTTTGTTTAGTCCTCGCGTCCCGACGAGAACGACCTTTTTTTATCTGACTTAACCATAACAAATTTAATAGTTGAAATTCAATGGTATGCCAAAAGAGATTTTTGGAGCACGCATATTTTATGGAGATTGACTTTTGAGCGCCGAATAAACGAAACTAATTTTAAGGGGTCAGAAGTATTCTTTAGCTTTGGGGGGCGGGACTATGAAGATATTACATTTTCTTGTCGTTGCAAGCGTCATTTTTGGGGGCAATCTTTTTTCAGCCGCATTTGTTTGGGAAGATGAAAATTACGTTACCATTTTTGATACCACAACGTTTTTAGGGGACCGTAATTTCAACCTTATTCGGCTTTATAAGGCTGATGTTAAACCACGCTTTCGCAAGGTGATACCTTCTCATTTTTCTTATGCTGATGATTATGAAGCGATGTTGCTTGATTTTAGACTTTCTGCAGGTATAAAACAGTTGTCGCTAGGGTACAAAAAAGTGGTAACCGATCAATCAAATAAGGATTATTTTTACCAAGCGTTTTCGTCAGCGGTTGATACATATCTTTTTGAACAATTAGCAATTTCAAGCACCGATCGTTATCAGGGCGAATGCAGTGTTTGGAGTATTCCTGGCGAAATTATCTATTTTGATGAAGAAACAAAAGAGCCATGCATGGTTGAAGTTGGGGCGTTCCAATATTCTATAGACGCCGATGGTCTTTGCTCAACGCGTTTTTTCAAGCTTTATGGGCGAAGCTATTTAGTTGTTGGTAAGGAACAAGAAGTCCATCGTTGTTGGAAGGCTTATGGCTATTTAGATCATACGGCCGTTAGTGACCAAATTGCTCGGTTTTTGGCGGAACAAAAAACTGTTGGGTGCGCTATTTTGAGTAAAGCTTGGTGCAAAGAGGTCGCTTATTGCATTAATCGCTGCGATAGTGAAAGTTCCGTTGCCTTTTTGTAAGCCGTAACCCATTAATTATTAACGAGCCATCAATTATTATCGATTGATGGCTCGTTTTTTTGCGATGTTTGAATTTTTATTGTTATCGTTCGGTCGATTTTGCCATCATAAACGTAATCTAGTGACTTTTTATACTATAGGGGGGTGTTATGAAGTGTTTATTGTTGGCTCTGTTTTTGGGCGGTACGCTTTTTGCACAGCAAGTTGTTATTACCGATGATAATTATGTTTCGATTTTTGATAACGAGGACGAGTTTTCTCGGGAGCATCTTAGTCTTATTCGTCTTTATAAGGTAGTTCGTTGTGCGGCGTATGAAGTTAAAGTGCCCGCATGGGAAGGGTATTCTGATCGTTTTTATTTACTAAAATTTCAATGCGGTTGGGTTAATGATATTCATTATGATTTTTCTGCTGTTGTTGATACGTATATTGAGCGGCTTGGTTTTACCGATTGTATTCCAAGTCCTTATTTTCCTGGGCAAGTCGATTTTATTATTAGTTTGCCAGGCGAAATAATTCATTTTGATGATGAAGGGAATCCAAGATCGGTTCAATCTGGAGCGTTTCAATATACTCTAGATAGATTTGGCTGTTGTTATAAGCGGCAGTTTGTTGGGTTATCCGAGTTTTTGGGTTTTTGTGGCCATAAAGAAGCGAGTGCTTTTTTAAAGGAGCTTCGCCTTCAGGGTAAAAGTGTAATGGCTCCATATTGGTGTAAAGATCTTTGCACTTGTTTGGCGCTTTATAAAAAAGAAATAGGCGAAGATTTTGTATAAAACGAGCTTTATAGTGCAAGGAGAATGAGAAAATGTTTTGGAATAAAAAAGAAAAATCAATGATCAAGTCGCAACCGGTGGGGACACATTATAAGCGCGAAATTTTTACGGTTGTTTTGTGTGCCGTGTTTATCTTTTTAATGATTGCGTTTATATCCTATAATTCACACGACAATACGTTATTTCATTATGGGAATAAACTTGGTAGCACCACTAATTGGGCCGGTGTGGTTGGTGCTCAATGTGCAGCCATATTCTTCTTTTTGTTTGGTACGGCCGCATTCCTTTTTTTAGTGAGCATGGGTATTTTTGCATGGCTCTTATTTACCGGGGTACCACTTAAAGAAGAACGCGGGCGGATAATCTCGTTATTTATGGTCACCCTTGCATCAACCAGTTTGTTTTCAACTATGCGTTTTGATGTGACCAATAGTGTTCCCGGCGGTTTTGTCGGTACCTGGTTGACTCGTTTTTTTAGCATTGCCTTTGGTGGTCAGGGTTCGATTATTTTTTTGTGCATGACGTTATGGATTGGCATTATTATGCTCACCCGTATGCCACTTATGCCCATATTCAAATTTATTGGGCGCTGGGTAAAAAATGGGTTGTCTGTTGCATGGTCAGCGTTGTCTCACCAATGTGTGCTGCTTTGGCAAAAGGCGTGGGCAAACAGAAAAAAGAATGTACCGGCGTTGCCTGTTGCGGTTAAGGAAAATGATGCAGCCGTTAACGATATGGCGTTTTGGGGTTCGGTTGCCGGTGGCCAGACAACATTGGAACAGCAATTGCCTGCCGGAAAAACTTCTCCTGCCGTCAGATCACCAGCACATGATCGCTGGGCAATGATTCAAATTCGTGGAACAAGCCAACCGCGGCGAATGCTTAAGGGTTTTGTTTATAGGTTGCCAAATTCGGCGCTTAAAAAGAATTTGTGGGCGCTTGCTGGTATTGATC
>CAZLQB010000027.1:10321-11675 GCA_964561585.1 uncultured Pseudomonadota bacterium | reverse complement strand
AAACATAAAAAATCCTTTTCTCAATTATTAGAATTAGAAAAAACACCACAAAAAAGACGTTTTAAATACCTGCGGCACTTAAAAAGTCTTGAACCTTTTTAGTCAACCCACCCCTATCCTTTAATGCCGCCGACCGTTGCTTATATTTATCTTGCACAAAAACAGTCTTTAAGGCGCTTGGCGTGGCGGCAGCCGTAACGTCCTTAACAAATGCACGCGCCGTCACCTCGGTGTCAATTTTTTGCTGCTGCGCAGCGACTTCGGTTGTTTTATATGATCCAACGGTTGCCAAAACCATTTGCGTATTTTCTAAAACTTCTTGTTTTGTATCTGAATTAACAACGAGAGCGATTGCCTCCTCAATTTTACTTCCAGGATTAATTCTCATTTGTTCAGCCTTTATAGCCGCTATTTTTTCCACAACTTCGGTTGCTCTGTAGGTGCCTGCATTATTTAATACGGTCAATGCATTATCAAGAAAAGTTGGTGTTAACGGAGCGAAAAAGATTTGAATCGTCATATTATTGTTATTGGCCACTGCAATATATTTGCCATCTGGTGACCAGGAGCCGGAAGCGGCAGAAGGGCTCGTTATAGCATTCGCTCCCAGTTGAGTTAAAGTGCCGCCAGAAAAGACGAAAATTTGAAGCGTGCCGATATTAGCATTAACCGCTGCCACATATTTACCATCTGGCGACCAAAAGCATGCTGCTAGATACTTACCCGTTACAACATCAACCCCGACCTTTTCTGGAGTGTTACCAGTAAAAGCAAAAAGCCTGAGTCTGTCAGGAGAGCTCCCCACGGCAATATATTTTCCATCAGGCGACCATGAACACGAAAGTGCGGTACCTCCAGCGGCGGCATAACTCCCAACTTGTGTTAGCGAATTTCCTGAAAAAGGAAAAATCTGCAGCGCATTGCCACTATAATTAACCACCGCTATAAAACTGCCATCGGGCGACCATGAGCATGAATATGGCTGCCCACCAACCGCAGCCGTAGTAGTAATTGGCGTTAAAACATTCCCAGAAAAAGAAAAAACTTGAAGCGAGCCACTCATCTGATTTGCCACCGCGAGATATTTACCATCGGGCGACCATGAACATGAACGCGGAGCCGAACCTGTTGCAACATCCCCACCAACCTTTGTTAGCGCCTCTCCAGAAAATGCAAAAACTTGTACCGTATTGCTGCCACGATTAACTACGGCCACATATTTACCGTCGGGCGACCATGAACACATATCTGAATAAAGACCAACTGCAACGCTTCCTCCAACGGGTATCGGGGTCCAGCCCAAAAGTGTAAAAACCTGAAGACTCGAACTGGTCAACGTCGCCAAATATTTACC
>CAZLQB010000027.1:1543-10311 GCA_964561585.1 uncultured Pseudomonadota bacterium | reverse complement strand
AGTTATAAAGTATTCATCATATCTGAACCAAGTTGAACAAAAAGAAACATTTGAGGTAATTTTAGCACTACCAGCCAAACTAGCCGCAGGTGCCGTAGGCCCAAGAGCCAACTGAAGCATCACATCAATTTCTTGCTGCCGACGGGTTTTTTCGGCGGTAATTAAATTTTTCTGCGTTACAATATCAGAAAAACGATAAAAGCCGACGGCCGCATTTAAAGTTGCCAAAGTATCATCAAGAATTGAACCCGTCGTCTGAGCATTAATCGTTATGCTCAACGCCGTATCAATATTTTTTAATGCAGCAATGGCCGCTATTTTTGTAGTAACTTCGGCAGCCCGGTACGTGCCAGCATTATTCAATACAGCTAACGCATCATCAAGTATTTTTTGCGTTACCAGCCCACTAAATATTTGGAGTGTATTACTCGTATAATTTACCACAGCTATATATTTTCCATCGGGCGACCATGAGCACGACCAGGGACGAGTCCCGGTTGTAATATTGGCACCAACTTGAGTCGGCGTCCCCCCTGAAAAAGCAAATATTTGCATGAAATTGCTATTGTAGCTAACACCCGCAATATATTTCCCATCGGGTGACCAGCAACAAGCTTTTGCAGCGGTCCCCATTGCAGCATTACCGCCAACCTGAGTTGGCGTCCCCCCTGAAAATGCAAATACTTGAAGCGCGCTGGTAACCACCGCAATAGATTTCCCATCGGGCGACCATGAACACGATACTGCGCCACCTGCTGTTAAAGCCTCTCCTCCAATTTGTGTTGGCACGGTGCCAGAAAAAGAAAATACCTTAAGCATGCCGGCGCCAACCACAGAAATATATTTACTATCAGGCGACCACGAACACCAGGAAGGAACAAATGTAGCTACACCATTTGCTCCAACCTGAGTTGGCGTACTTCCCGAAAATGCAAATACACGTAGCGCTGCATCACCCGTACTACTACTACCACTCACCACTGCTATAGATTTTCCATCTGGCGACCATGTACACATTTTTGGATAATAACCAGTTGCAACACTACTACCAACAAGCGTCGGGTTCGCGCCTGAAAAGGCAAAGACTTGCAGTAAATGACTACCATAAATGGTACAGGCTATATATTTACCATCTGGCGACCATGAACAAGCAGACAGCGAACTTACAGTAGCAATAGTCCCAACTTGTTTTGGAATTCCGCCTGAAATTGCAAAAACTTGCAACGATTTACCACTATAATTTGCCACTGCAACATATTTACCATCGGGCGACCATGAACATGAATATGGATAAGTTCCAGTTGCTGCACTGCTAATCAAACGAGAAACAGGAGTGCTTGCGCCAATAGCCAAAAGCAATGCACCATCAACCTCCTGCGTAGTAACTGGAGCAATTGTTTGAGAAAAAATGTCGTTCCCAATCCCAAAAAAAAGAAAAAGCGCTAAGCCTATTTTTTTTGACAGGTCGCACATAACGCTCCTTTTTTTTGTGCAAAAAAAATCAGATAATATCCGGCCATAATTACGCCAATCAAAATATAAAGATATAATGCCCAGTCAGCACCAATAATAGGTCCGGCAATATAAACGCACATGGCCAACATGATGAAACCAAATATTTTTTTTATCTCAAGCATCCACGTTCCGGCACGAGGTAATAAAGAAAGTGAGCTAGAAAAAGTCCCCACAACAAGCAACAAAATGCCCATGCCCAGGGCAAAAGCAAAAAGCGCGGCAAACCCTAAATATGGATTCCCTTTTTTTGCAACGAGGGTGAGTAATATTGCCAATGGCGGCGTTAAACACGGCGAAGCAACGGAGCCAGAAATAATGCCCAATAAAAAACAGCGTATCAATGGACGACGCCCGGCAACCTCTGAGCGCTGCGTTAAAAATGATGGCATATATATTTCATAAAACCCAAACATCGAAAACGCAAGGTACAAAAAAATTGCAACAACAACGACGATAAACCATGGATTTGATGCCCAGCGCCCAAAAATAATTGACGTTGTTGCGGCAATATAACCAAGCCCTGCGTAAACCATGGCCATGCCAAAAACATAACTAAACGCCGCCAAAAAATTTGCCCACACCGACGATGCCGCTTGTGATTGTAGAATGCCCATGGTAATTGGAATCATTGGATAAAGGCACGGCGTAAAACTTGTTACAATGCCAGCAAGAAATGCCAGGCCAACAATTATATACGGGTTTCCGCCGGAAGCACCGATGCGCAATGTTTCATATATATGAGAAATCATAAAAAACCTTTCTTGGCTTAAAATAAACTTGTCGTAACCATATCAACGTAGCATGAGTTTTTTCAATGATTTACATTTTGAACCATTTTTTCTATGTTGAAGCAAATAATCACCATTCTTTTCAAAGGAGTTCTGATGAAAAAATTTATAATTATTTTCGCAAGCTTATTTATTATCCAATCGGCGCACCCAAATCGCACCATGCCAACCATAACGCTATCAAGTTCCGTTTTTAGCAACGAACAAAGACTCCCGACACTTTGTACCGCCCAAGGCAAAAACGTTTCACCTCAATTATCCTGGAGTGGGATTTCTCGCTCAGTCAAAAGCGTGGCCATAATTTGTGAAGACCTTGATGCTCCAAGCGGTTCATGGACTCATTGGGTTATTTTCAACCTCCCGCCAACGGTCACGAGCCTTGACCAAGGAATGCCAACCACAGCAAAATTGCCTAACGGCGCGCTTCAAGGAAAAAATGATTTTGGCACCATTGGTTACGGTGGCCCAACTCCACCAAAAGTAAGTGGAGCGCACCGTTATGTTTTCAAAATTTACGCACTGAATATAAAACCTAATCTTCCGGCCGGAACAACAACAAAAAAGAAACTTGTGGCCGCCATGAAAAACCATATACTTGCCCAAGGTGAAATTATGGGAACGTATTCACGAGATTAATTGCATAATCCATTTTAAAATTTTTTAACAAATTACTTCACATCTTAATATCCATTATCTCCTGGTCCTCCCGGACTGGGGCAGGAGACTGTTTTGCAACAGCCTCCTACAACCTCCGTGCACAAAGGGCTGCTGCGCACCCTTTGATCCCAGCCGCCGTAAGAGCATTTCCGTCGTTCCTATATTTTTTTATGGCCCTCGAATTGTCCAAGAGGCCAAAGTCGGGCCAACAAAATTATCTTCAGCTCTTACACACGCTGAAGTTCGTAAGAACGAACTCCGACTGTGTGCCCACTAACAAATCAAGAATTCTTCCTCACTCATTTTCGTGCCCATGGTTTGCAATTTGTTGCATGACGCCCGCGCTAGGCGAATCCTTGAGCCGCATCTTCGCGGGTGTACGAAATGAAGTGGAATGTTGGCCTGACTTCATTCTTATGATCGAAAGGCCAAAAGAAAAATTACGCTCATCGACAATGCTCTTTAAAAGCGGGTTTCCAAAGGGCGCAGCCCATTTGGTGCGGGGATTGACAAGGGTGCCCGCACTGGCGCCCTTGTCCCCACTGCAGGAGCAGCGAGGGATAAAAAATGAAATTATTGTTCGACTTGTTAAATCGTTTAAACAAAAAGATTTAAAAGACAATTCGGTAAACTAAATGATAAAATTGGTATTCAGTTTTAAATGATATTAAAAGGACACGAATGACAAAACAAAAAGAAATTTTATACGCCACCGGCAACCCTGGAAAATATGAAGAAGTTGCAAACTATATCGCCGAGCAAGAACCAAATTTATTGGTAAAACAATTATCGGCCGATATTCCCGAAATACAAACACGTGATCAAAAAGCAATAGCCATCGATAAAGCACAAAAGGCGTGGCAAATCGCTCAACGACCATTATTGATCGATGATGCCGCTATTTATTTTGATAAATACAATTTCTTCCCTGGTGCGCTCACCAAATTTATTTGGCAAGGATTAGGATTTGAAGGCGTAAAAAAACTTTTTGACGAAGGCGATCCTGCAAAATTCTTTTTGTATTTGGTTTATATTGAAGGCCCAGATAAATACGAAATATTTGAAGGTGAGTGCACCGGCACGCTTACCAAACCAGCAACATTCAACGCCCTTCCAACACTACCATTTGACGCCATATTTGTTCCTCATGGCACAACGCAAACCTATGCACAATTACGAGGCACCACAGAGGCAAAAAAATACCTTTATCGCCTACGCGCTTTGCAAAAATTTTTGGCTTGGCACAAAAAAAGATAATTGTAGTATACTCGATTCAAAGTGTTGGCATTAAATAAGGAACCACATGTTTGGATTTATAAAAGATAAAATCAAAAAAGTTTATACGAGTTTTACGAGTCAAGTTGCATCCATATTTAGCCGCAATAAACTTGATGAACAATTTATCAAAGAGCTTAAAGAACTGCTTATTGCTGCCGATACCGGTGTAGCAACCACTAATAAAATCATCTCGCAATTAACCAACGATATTGCATCAGCAAAAATAACCACCCTTGAACAAGCAAAAGAAGAACTAGAAAAATTACTGGCCGCAAATCTTACCCCAACACCACCTAATGGCCTTACACCTCGCATCTTATTACTCGTTGGCATAAATGGCAGCGGCAAAACAACCTTTAGCGGCAAATACGCAAATATGCTCAAGCAACAGGGAAAAAAAGTTATTCTTGTTGCCGGTGACACGTTTCGTGCGGCCGCAACACAACAATTGGCCGAATGGGGAACGCGCGTTGATGTTCCGGTCTTTATTGGTAAAGAAAACCAAGACCCGGCATCGGTCATTTTTGATGCTTGTGCAAAATATAAAAACGAAAATTTTGACCATATAATTATCGATACGGCCGGCCGCCTGCAAACCAAAGTTAATCTCATGAAAGAGCTTGAAAAAATACGCAAAATCATTGACCGACAATTACCAGGCGAATCGGTCAACACATGGATAATCATCGATTCAATGCTCGGGCAAAATTCACTTCGCCAGGCAGAATTATTTCATGAGGCAACAAAACTGAGCGGCCTCGTGCTTACTAAACTTGATGGCACCGGAAAAGGTGGCGTGGTTTTTGCCATCACCGAAAAACTCCAACTCCCCATCATATATGTAACATTTGGAGAACAACTCGAAGATATAAAGCCTTTTGACATTCAAGAATATGTCCACGATTTATTGTTCGAATAATCAATCAAGGAGATCGTTATGAAGAAACAGGTACTATTATCGGTTATGCTTGCAACAATGGTATTATTACCAGCTGTAATATGCGCTCGCGGCTTTATGCCCCGCATCGATCAACTAAAAAACAAGGTTGAATCGGTTGCACAAAACACCTCAAAACAGAATATTAAAGATCTTTTAGAAAACGCCAAAATTGAACGCGACGCAAACGGCACCATCCATAAAATTCTTTCACTTGGGCAACCAAAAGAAGACTCAGTGGTACTAGAAAAAGATATTAAAGCGTTATATTGGAGCAATAATTCAAACTTTGCGGCGCAAATACAAACCAAGAATTTAACCTCAAAAACAGAAAATCGTGATTTATTAATCAAAGAACTTGCTCAAAAATACCCAGGTAATAACCGCGCGATATTTACGTTAGCCAATGACCTTGCCAACGAAGAAACTAAAATGGCCGACTTAACCACACGCATTATGAAAACAATCGGCGACACAAAAAATACTGATAGTAAAACAATTGCTAATAAGCTCCTTGCATCAATTGCCAATCTCAAACAAAACCTCCAAATTATTACTACTTTTGTTAACGAAATCCTCATGGGTTAATAGGCATGCATAACGAGATAAAACAACTTATACCACAGCTCCTCCCCGCCTGTAAAACACCAGACCTTGCCGAACAAGAAGCTTGGTGGTTACTAGAAGCGGTCACCCAAAAAAGCAAAAGCGAGTTATTAAGCCGCCACCTACCATTAAATCAAGAGCAACGAGCTCAACTTGCCTCATGTATTGCCCAACGAGTTCAAGAACATAAACCGCTTCAATATATATTAGGCAGCGTCCCATTTTGTGGCTTGACCATAAAGGTCGCCCCGCCCATTCTTATCCCTCGGCCAGAAACTGAGGAATGGGTGACGTGGCTTATCGAGCTATACCAAAAGGCCGGAATCACCACCTTTACCGCCCTTGACCTGTGTACCGGAACCGGGTGTATTGGCCTTGCGCTTGCCAAACATTTTCCAAGCGCAACGGTCCTTGGCCTCGACCTTAACGAGGATGCTATTACCCTGGCCAACGAGAATAAACGCATCAATAATCTCAGCAATATCTCGTTTATAACCTCGGACCTCTATCAAAACGTGCCGACAGAGTTTACGTGTAACCTTATCGTCAGCAATCCGCCCTACCTATCGGCCGATGAATATAACGACCTTGACGTCGATGTGCAAAAATGGGAAGACCGCAATGCCTTAGTTGGCAACGATAACGGCATGATATTTTATCGGCAGATAGTAGACCAAGCAGCACAATTTATTAGACCGTTATCACCATCACATAAAACACTTCCGAATCTCATTTTAGAAATTGGACCGGCACAAGAGGACCGTATCGAACAACTCATGGCCGAATTACGCATAGCCAAATACACTATCCACAAGGACCTACAAGGCAAAAACCGCTGGATATCGCTTGCAGCTAATACATAACAAAAAACATCTGGCGCATAATCCATCACAATAAGGCATCCCAGGCATTTGACAAGTACATAACATTAGAATACATTAATAAAGGTTATGAGAAACGAGCAAACAGAGATGACAATGTGGCTCTAAACCATAAAAAACACCCCAATTATATGAGAAAGCTTAACAGCAAAGGTTCTCTTCGATTATTATAAAGTGGGGGTCACGATACGAACCATGGTGGTTCGGCAAAAAAAGAAAACAAACATTACACACAGCAACAAAAAGACGGAGGAACTTATGACGTCTTATCGCTTTCAAAGTTTAATAGCGTTCGCATTGTTTTTAGGAATAGTTACTATTTCCCAAGTTCACGGTCAAGCTTTATCAGAGCTTCGAGGCCTAGATGACATGCTTGTTCGAGATGCACTCAAAAACATCAATCAACAGATTTCGGAGAAAAAGGGCAACATTGAGCGAGTTTCTTGCTGTTATAAGGTTTCTGGAAAAAAACCACTCTCCGCGGCCATCAAGACTTTTTATGTTGATTACCGCAAAAAGCCTGACTACAAAGAATATTCATTCAAAAAAACCGCCAAAAACAATCCAGACCAATTGATTGAAGTTATCTATAAATCAAATAACAAAAAAGAACTGGCAATCGTCAGTAAAGATCCAACAAGAAATAATCGCCGCGGTGGTTGTAAATATATAGAAATATCATAAAGGACTATTCATGGAACAACAGCAAACACCTCAGAACAAACCATCAAAATCAGATGTTTTTTTCAAATATGTTAAAAACGTTTTCATCTTATTGATCGTTCTGCAGTTCGTTCCGGTTGTTATCCATGGTCTTAAAGATTTTGCCGAAGATAGCTTTGGCCCCAAAGTCCACATCGGCCTCCTTGAGGTCAAAGGCATTTTATCAAATGCCTCAATCTATGAAAAAAAGATCGAAAAATATGCCAAAAACCCTGAAATCAAGGGTCTCATTCTCAAAATAGACTCTCCGGGCGGATTGCCTGGAACAGCCCAATCGATTTTTAGTGCGGTAAAAAAATGTTCAGAAAAAAAACCGGTTATTGTGGTAGTTGAAAATGTATGCTCCTCGGCCGCCTATTATGTGGCAGCCGCCGGCAACCATATTGTCTGCAACCCATCATCACTTGTTGGCAGCGTTGGTGTTTTGCTTTCGTTACCCAATGTTAAAAACCTGCTCAATAACTGGAATGTTAAATTTAGTTATATCCAATCGGGTTCATATAAAACAGCAGGAAGTCCATTAAAGGATGCTTCCAAAGAAGAATTAAGTTATTTACAAGGCCAAGCGGACGACATCTACAAACAATTTGTTAAAGACGTTGCAGCGTGCCGCAAAATATCGGCAAAAGAAATGACCACGTGGGCCGATGGCAAAATATTCACCGGTAACCAGGCTTTTAAGCTTAAGCTCGTTGACCAATTAGGGTCATTCCAAGATGGTGTTTCAGAAATGAAACGACGCCTTAAACTTAATGAAGAAACCGAAATCAAATTCATACAGCCCAAAAAAGCATCCAATTTCATGAAGCTTTTGGGCGGCGATGATGAAGCTTATGATATCGATGCAAAAAGTCCATTGGCTGACCGATTTGCTTGCTTTGCAAGTGATGTATACAGCAAATTTCTCATGAACCAAAAATACAGTCAGCCGACCTTGCAATAGATTTATTATCTAAAAAATTACTCATTAAAAAGGCCCCCGTTTTTCACGCGGGCCTTTTTTGTTTTAGGTATGTTATACTCAGAACAGAAGAAAAATCTATTATTTGAGTAGCAAAGGAGTGGCATGGCTAATTCAAACTCAATTCAACGTATTGTTGTCGATCAAAAAATCATGGCCGGCAAGCCAGTGATCAAGGGATCGCGCCTCACCGTCCAGTACGTACTTGGCTTACTTGCTCAGGGCATTACAGCTCAACAAATCATGCTTGATTATCCAGGAATTACCTCAGAAGATATTACCGCCTGTTTATTTTTTGCAGCACAAACATTAGAAAACACATCATTTGTTCCAGGTCCAATAGGAGCATAAAAAATGAAGTTTGTCGTTGATGAATGTGTTGGTCCAATGGTTGCCCGCTGGTTAAAACAAAACAACTACGA
>CAZLQB010000027.1:0-1533 GCA_964561585.1 uncultured Pseudomonadota bacterium | reverse complement strand
TCCATATTTGACGAGATGCGCGGCGCCACTGATGACCTTGTTCTGCAAAAAGCATTTCAAGAAAATCGCATTTTAATAACAGCCGATAAAGATTTTGGCGATATGGTTTTTCGGCAAAAAGACCAGCACCACGGCGTTGTTTTATTGCGTTTGTTAGACCAAACAACTCCGAACAAAATTAAAGTTTTGGAATGGTTGCTTGAAACCAACCATGAAAATTTATCTTATAACTTTGTTGTAGTTACTGAAAAAACCGTACGCATTATTCAAAGTTAAACTACACATAAAAAGGCCCCCGTTTTTCACGAGGGCCTTTTTTGTTTCTTCAAAATTTGCTCGGCCTGCTTGCCCATCGAAGCTTTATGCGAAGACGGGTGTATCGAAGAGTGCGGATTATATTACGCCGGATCGTGAAAAATATTTCCACTAACCTCAACGCGCGCACCACTCAAAACATGAATATCTAAATCATATGCCTCTCCGGCAGCGCGATTCCCCCACACAATACCATTACTCACTACCTGCGTGCTTGAGTCAACAACATAATTAACTCGATAAATTTCAATTTTATTTCCCTCGTAATTAGCAACGGCAACATATTTACCATCTGGCGACCAACGACATTCAAGCGGTTGGTTGGTCATTGAAACATTAGAGCCAACCCGAATCGGTGTCCCACCTAGAAAAGCAAAGAATTGAATACAATTAAGACCATAATTAGCAACAACTATATATTTACCATCCGGCGACCAAGAAGACATGAATGATAAACCACCCAAAGAAACACCAGAACCAACTTGCGTTAGCGTTCCACCAGAAAAAGCAAAAACATTAAGCGTATTGCTTGTAAGTGTTGTAATATATTTACCATCTGGCGACCAAGCGCAACTAGCGGAACCACCAACCGCATTGCCAACCTTTATTGGTGTTCCACCAAAAAACGCAAAAACTTCGAGTTCCGCACCCACTACAGCCAAATATTTACCATCTGGCGACCAACAAACTGACTGCTTCTCCGTACCCGTTGAAGCAATGCCCCCAACACGTGTTGGTCTAGACCCAGAAAAAGCAAGAACTTGAACCCCACCCGAATATAAACCGACTGCAACATATTTACCATCTGGCGACCAAGCACAACACAGTGCGTGACCGGTCAATGGAAAATCAGGACCAACCTTTGTCGGAACCCCAGCTGTCATTGAAAAAAATTGAATTGAAGAACTCGAATAATTAGCGACGACCACATATTTTCCATCTGGTGACAACGAACAAGTACGAGAAGAACTTGCAACAGAAGTATTGCCGCCAACCTTAACAGGAGTTCCCTCTAGACATGCAAAAATCTGCATATTGCTGCTGCCCTGATTAACACCAGCCACATATTTACCATCTGGCGACCAGAAAACTCCCCATAAAAAAAGAGAACCAGTTGCAAGGCTACCAGCTAAAACAGCTGGCGTTGTTGTATTAACAACCATATCGGCCGTACTATTTATTACAACTTTATTATCCATATACAAGCGGCCCTTGGTC
>CAZLQB010000026.1:0-11704 GCA_964561585.1 uncultured Pseudomonadota bacterium | reverse complement strand
GGGGACTCGAACCCCTACCCCGTTTCCGGGACTAGACCCTGAACCTAGCGCGTCTGCCAATTCCGCCACTTCGGCACAAAGAACATATTTAGACAGTGAGTAGCTTATCATGAAACTATACGAAAGCCAACGAGTTGTACTTAGGGCTTTAGGAGTTGATGAAATTTTTCACAATTTGCGTGTGAGTGAGTAATATCACCCATGCGTGCCGGTTGATAAGCGATGGCGGCCGCCTTAGTTTTAAGCTCTTTTTCCAGTTGTTCGATGAGCTCTAAGAGGTTTATGCTTTTGCCGGTTCCTATATTAAAGATTTCGCCCTGCAAATTTTCCTGGGTTCCTATGGTAAGGTTTGCGTCTACAACATCAGAAACGTTAATAAAGTCCCTTGTTTGGCTCCCATTACCAAAAACAACCAATGGAATATTGTTTTGAAGAGCGTACTTAAACTTTGCAACAACGGCTGCGTATTCTCCTTGTGGGTTTTGGCGTTCGCCATAAACGTTAAAATAGCGCAGACAAGCGGTATTTATCCCATGTTCGAGCGCAAGCTTTTTGCATAATGCTTCACCCTCTAATTTACTGAGCGCATACGGAGATTGAGGATCGGTTGGGGTATCTTCGGTACATGGGCCCTCATGATTGCCATAAACGGCCGATGATGATGAGAATACTACTGTTTTAACGCCATTCAGCCGGCAGTTATCAAGAAGATTATTGGTCCCTTGAGTATTTATGGTATGACAAATTTCTGGTTTTTTGACCGATTGTGCAACCGAGATAAATGCGGCCAAATGAAAAACGATATCTTGGCGCCTTGTTGCCTTGAGAAGGCTAAATCCATTGCAAATATCTGCATAAAGGATGGTGATATTATTGATAACCGAGGATAAGTTTTTTAAGTGGCCTGAAGAGAAATTATCCAAAATGGTAACATGGGCACCATAATTAACTAATCGTTCAACAATGTGAGAGCCAATAAACCCAGCTCCGCCGGTAACCAATATGTTTTTACCTTTATAAAACGATTTTACTTGTTCCGTTACCATGTACTCTTTCTCCTTTTTTTTATACCTGCTGCATTATTTCCTTATGCAGCGATACTTTTTTTAGTGCGTAACTTGAGGTCAGAACATAGTCTGCCGCTTCCTTTCCATCGCAATATGCTTCTTGCATGCTCGAGTATTTCCATGCACCAAATCTTCCGGTTGAATGAATATTGAGGTTCTTTAGCAGGGTAATGATTTTTGGTGCGTTTTTTTCGCGCCAAGCGTCGTAAGCAACGTATCCATGATTAATTTCAAGCGTTTTTGAAACCTTAATATCGTTATTAGTGAGGTTCAAAAAGGCAAGGGTTTGTGCAATGGCCGCATCAACTTTTTTTTGCATTGAGCCGCGAGAATTTTTACGCGGTTGGTATGATAATTCACCATAAATGCTGGAACAATTTGGTGCGACGAGCGACCGACTAACATTGTGCCAAAAACCAAGGCGATAAAATTGATATGCTTTTTCTGGAAAATAGAGCCATTGATATTGACCAATGTTTTGTGTGGAAAATCCAAGATTAAAATTGATAACAGCATTGCACCATAATTTTTGTGTCGCATGAGCAAGGTTTGTGCTTGATGAAGATGATAAGCTTTTTAAGGTATTATCAAGCGGAGCGGTGGTAATTAGGGTGTTATACGATTCTTTTTTGCCGTTAGAAAAGGTAATGATTTTTTTAGTTTGATCGATTGCTACAATTTCATGATTGGTGAAAATAGGGCTTGAAATTTTTTGCGTTAAATTTTTTATCAATGATTCAATGCCATCCATTTTTGGATAATAGAAGCAACTATTATAGCCCACTTTTTCGTGGGGGTTTTTTTCAACAGCACCCTTAATAATGTTGTTTAATGAGGTTTGTGGTACAAATCTTCCGGTCCAGCTGTGGTGGATTTTTTTGATGGGGTAGGCAAGGAGTTTGCTGTTATACGTGAAGAAAAAATGGTTGCCAAACCCTTTGCCAAAATATTTGAGCACCCATTCATAAAATGTTTTGGGCGTTGATTTTGATCGTGGGCGCTTTACGTAGTTCTCAATGCACTCACAAATTACTTCGGTTGGTAATCCAAAAAGATTCATTTGAATAGGGTAGGCAACATAGGTGTTATGTGTGTAAATTGACGAGCTTCGTTGTATTTTGTCAAAGTGATCAATGCTCGAAATGGTATTGAGAAAATTATAGAAATTGTGGTCGTTAACGTGCAAAAAGTGGCCAGTATAATCAAACGTAAAACCATCGTTTTGCTCCGAACGCATAAGGCCGCCGGCGCGAGAATTTTTTTCATAAATTGCAAAATCAAAGAAATTGTTTTGTTCAAGATGATAAGCAGCAGATAGGCCTGTTAATCCAGCCCCTATTATTACAACCTCTGGCACAATTCTCCTTTTTTTTTGAATGCGCGCGGGTTTTTTCTACGTCCATTATTACCGTTTTTTAGCATACCAAGTTGGTGTGTTAACGCAATACGCAAGCGCACAATAAGCGAGGCGGGTTTAATTGACACCGCCTCGAATCGAAAAGGATGACGTAGTTTTGGGTTTAATTTAAGTACGAAATTTTGAGTGGCTCTTTTTCAGGAATAACAAACGATCCTTGTTTGATCGTTAAGGCATCTTTTTCGGCGAAATTGAGAACCAAATAATATTTATTTACGGCAACAATTTTTTTATCAAGAAAGAAGGTTAAATGTTGTTTTTCGGCATCCCATTGACCATCGCATACCAAGTTTTCCTGGATTGGAATGAGTTGGTGTTCTGTTTCCTTTTTTTGATAAAGCGATGCTTGTAACTTTGCTATTTTGTCCCCCAGCCATTGCAATTGCAATTCTTGTAAATTAACGGGCTGAGTGCTTTTGAGGGTTATCATCCCGGTCCAAACCCATCGTTTTGGTTGGAAATGACACGGCGATGGATCAAGGGTAAAATCTTTCCAGGTCGTGCTCGCACTTAACGAAAAAATATCTGAAAAATTATCAAACGTTTGAGCCATTACCGAATAATTTACGGCGATTGTGACGAGGAGGCTTATGCCCAATATCAATCGATTTATATTCATAACCAATTCCTTTCTCCAAAATCCCCCCGTTCATTTCATTCTTTCTTATTTTAATATACGGCTTTGAGGGTGGGGAGGGGAATGGTTGTGTGAAAATAGGCCGGTTCGTTATGTTCAAACCGGCCTATTGGTTATTTGATTAAAGACCTTCTGTTGCTGTTGTTAATTTAGCGATAGTTGTGGTCTGGGCTTTTGTTGGCGATGGGATATTTATCGCTGTACGCGCTTCTTTTAATTTAGTTTTATACGTTTGGTTAAGTTTTTTGCCTGGGTATTCAGTTTTTATTGCGGCTAAAAAAGCTGTTGTTTTGGTAAGTAATTCGAGTTTTAATTCTATAGTGAATTTTTGAGCTGTTAGATTGTTTTTAGATTGCAAATCTATGTACGCGGAAAAAACATCATAGTTGGGCATCTTTTTTAGATTGGCTTCTTTTAGATGGGCAAAGCAGCTGTCCATCCATACATTTACATCCCATGAAGTATCTCGAAATGCGGATATTTCAAGCAGCCCTCGGAATGAATCCTTCCCGAGCATTAATTTATCCAAGGCTGCTGTGGTGGCGGTGTCTAAAGTTTTTGCTATTGGTGGCGTTTGTGTATCGCCGATTTCTTGTTCTACGCTTTCTTTACCATTGGCAACATCCCGTGTTTCTCGTTCCTTAAGTTGTTTTTTGAGTTTTTCGATTTCTGCTTTAAGCTCGGTGTTTGTTGTTGTTAATTGCGCGTTCGTATTTTCAGCGGCTGTTAGTTTTTGTTGTGTTTTAAGATTTTCTTTTTCGGCATTTTCTTTTTCGGCTGTTAAGGTTGCGAGCGTTGCTTTTTGAGTTGCCAATTCTTGAGCTTGTTGTTCGTTTTGTCGGTTGAGTTCATTGTTGCGACTTTGTAGCGTAGTATTTGCTTGTAGGGTTTCGGCTTGAGCTGCTTTGAGTTTTTCGATTTCGGTTTCTAGGTCTTGCTGTTTTTGACGAGCGGCGATTTCTTCGGCTGCTCGCGTGTCAGCGCTCAGATCTTTTTCTTTAGCCGCGATTTCTTTTTCCCCACGACCAAGACTTAGAAATTTTGTGCGATAATCTTCCAGCCTTGTTTTCAGGTCTGCTTTAGGTGGGAATGCCTGGGGTGTGAGTGACTTAAGTTTTCCTAATAATGAATCGATTAATGCGATAATATTCTCAAGAAAAGTTATTTTTTTAGTTTGGTCAAAAGAGGAAAATGATGACCCTTTGAAAAAGGTATAAATAGTATTAAGCGTCTTGGTAATATCATTGTTAAATGCTTCTGCCCGAGGGTTAGTGACTTTAATAAAAGCTTTTGGAAGTGCTTCGCATCCTTGTTTAAATTTGTCTATGTTTTCACTTTTCAAGTCTTGAATGGCCGTATTAAAGGATTCTTGTGTTGTCGGCGTTGCGGCAAAAAGCGTGGCGATGCTGAGTAAAAAATAACTACAAAGAAATAATGAGCGATTATTCATGATAAAAATCCTCTGTTTTTAGAATGATAGATTTGCAGTGAGCCAGATCGAATAAGCGTCGATATTGGTATTCGATGTTCCAAATTCGTATGCGGTTCCAAGCCCAAAAAGAAGTGGGGTTTTACCATTAATGGTGTGGTTTATTGTACCATAAAATTTGTGTGTAATTTGCGCAGGGGTAGTTACCGGGCGTAGATCAATATTATTAGATTGAATGAATTGTTGTCCAATAATGTTTTGATCGAGGTAGTCTATGCTTGTTGCTCCGGCATCATCATAATAAAATGTTTGGTTGCCAGGCATGTTTGTTGTTGGTGATGCAATAGCGTATGTGTCATTTTGCCATGCTTCCTTGAGTTTTACGTTTTCACGTTGCTTGGCAAATAAGTTGTAGCCAAAATCAATGGCGATGTTTTTAAATGTTAAGGCTAAATTTGCCAGTGCTTGGCAGTGGACTCCTGGTGTGATTTCAAGGTCTTGAGTTGAAATGTTAGCAAAAGGATATAAAGGTCGTTGTAATGTTTTCCCGACGGCATAGTATTGACTGAATGGGACAGGTGAGCCGTCGTTTTTTTGTATGCCAATAGTGCGCTTTTCGGTGTTTGTTAGCCCGTACAAACAGGAAGCGTTTGCCAAAAATGAAACAGAATAGTGGTTGTTTGCCCATAATTTACATTTGGAGTCTATAAAGCCACCGAATTCCCAGTGTTGGCCATTGCCGATAACCGGATCGAATATAAATTCACCGGTTGGGCGGTTTCCTGTTTGGATAGTCGCTAAAGCTCCAATTTTGAGAAAAGTGTTTTTTTGGTTGATAAAGGCAAAACCAAGCTTGGTTTCAATGTCTGCAATGCCTCCTCGGGATTTTAGACTTCCCATTTTGGCGTGAGTCAAAGGATATTGTTGCATGCCCGATGGGCTATTTAGATCAAATACATCTCCATTAAAGTAATCGGATAAATTTTTACCTGAAGATGGGTGATCGTCTATTGTAATAGGTGATATATTGCCTATTTGTGTGAGCCGCAGTGAATTTTTTATGGCGATAATTGGTAAAGAGTGTTGGATATATAATCCTTTGATCAGTGAAGAAAGTTCGGTATAAAAATCAAGACGAGTGCCAAAAATTTCTTGGCTTGGATGAATCTTGATTTTTTCAGTAAGATTTGTGCTTGGGGTGTCAGAATCGTGAATAATATAACTTGCCCACGTGGCATCTTTGGCGTCGACTTCTGCAAATGTTGCATCGTTTACCACATTGATATAATCGCGAAATTCATTGGTATTTTGGGCATAATACCCAAAATACTTACCGAGGTCTTTGCTATTGATTGAGTGTTGATAGAGGGTCGAGGCCTGGATTGATGCCCCATGGGTTGTTTTGGTGGTATTGCCAAGGTTGTGGTGCCAGGTTGATTGCTCAAGTGCCATATTATAGAGCGGGGCGCGAGGCATGAGGAAGGTGCGATTTGAGTATGTTTTGGCGTGTGCATTTGCCAATGGGCAGGCAATGAGGGCGAGGGCAATAAGGTGACGTGCATTCATAACAACTCCTTAGGCTTAAAGATTTATTGGACGACTTGATGCACTATAAAAAAGTTGTGTTATGAAGCGCAAGCTTTTTGGTGTTTGGGGTTCTACGCGCCGTATCTGCTGCAAAAAACATGAATAATGCGCCCGGTGGTGTAATTTTTGACGCCGAAGTGCTTTGGTAATGGGGGAAATGGGCTGGCGAGTTCAAGATTTTTCATGATTATCATGTCGAGGTCTTTATAACCTGTTGATTGCAGTAACTCTGAGTGCGTTACATACCCTTTTTCATCTAGATTAAACTCGATTACAGCCTTGCTATCGCGTGCGCTGATTGTTGAGTTGTAGGCAAAGTTTTGCTTCCATGCCGCTTGAAGTCCCCAGTTGATATTTGATTCGTAAGAAATATATTTCATGTCTTCTATCGATGGACGTTTATTTGGATCCCCATCACGTTCGATAAGGTCATCGCCTTCATTTTTTAGGTTTTCTACAAACCCCTTAGTTAGTTTGATGATTTCTCGTCCATTTTTATTTTCTATTGCCCGTGCGCCTCGAACCTTTGCGGTGGCAATTTTGGCCGTTGTGCTGGTTGAACACGTGTCAGTTACTGTTGGCGTTTGGGCAAAATTACTCACTTGTTCTTGCATGCGAACAATGCGCGCAATGCGTGCTTGAATGTCTGGAGAGATCTCTGGTTGGTCAACATTACACGCAATTGATGGTTCAAGTTCTTCTTCCGCAGGGTTTTTCTTAAGTTCGGCAACCAAATCATCGATGTTTAGTTCATCATTTTTTTGTTTTTTACGAAGTTGTTTTTTGAGTTGTTTTTCGGTGCGGGGGTTGTTTTTTTGTTCCAATTCATATTTTTTGAGTGTTGTTTTTGCAAACGACAAGGTGTTTTCTATCTTTGGTTCTTTATGAGGTTGTATTATTTGTTCGGCAATTTCTTTGGGAGCTTCCTGTCGCTGTGGTTTTTCAGGTATGACTTGTTCGAGTGTTGTTGTGGGTTGATCGTCGTGCTTGACGGCGGTTAGGGCTGGTTTTTCTGGTGTTAGTTTAGTGGCATGAGGTGTTGGGGCTTGAGCAACAGCCCCTTCTTCGGTTGTTGGGATTTGTGAAGGATCGGGTGCGGCTGGTGACGGTTCATCACTAAAAAACACCCATCCAAAATCAGATTTGCGTGGACTGAGTTTGGCTGGGAGGCCGTTGTCTTTAATTTCTTGTAGCTTTTTTAACAGGTCTTGATGCTTTTGAGAATTTTTTTGATGCTCTGCAGGAGA
Source organism: uncultured Pseudomonadota bacterium (assembly GCA_964561585.1). Taxonomy (GTDB): domain Bacteria; phylum Babelota; class Babeliae; order Babelales; family RVW-14; genus GWF2-38-10. The sequence goes on along the minus strand of CAZLQB010000026.1, from coordinate 4,320 downwards.
GAGTGACAACTTATCCAATAGTCCATTAACTATGGTAGCGCTGTGGTTACGAAAACCAACATTAAAGAACACCATGTAAAAAACAAGGTGCAAAAGCAGCGAAAAGATAATTAGATAGCGAAAATACTTATTAAACCAGAGTTTATTTGCACCCATCTTCCCCCCTTTACCCTGGTATTATTTTACTATTTGAAAATGAATTTAAGCAATTATAGAGAAAATAGGGGGGTTTGAGTAGGGTTTAATTGATGTTTCAATTAACCGGATTTTATGGTTATAGGGGTTTGATCCAGAAGCTTGTGCCTTTTTTTGCAATGGTCCATGAGCTAATGATATGGGTTCCGCCCGAATCTTGGTTGAGAAAGCGGCATAGCTCATTAAGAAATGCTTCACTGGTGCTAAACGGCACTCGTTGTGCAATGAGCCAGCGCAATAAAACTCGGCGCTGCATAACCGGGTCAAGTTTTTTGAATTCTGGTAGGTTGCCGATGAGTAAATTGTTTTGTGTTGTGAAAATTTTATCAAAAAAAGCTTGGGCTATTTTTTGGAGGTAGGCATCTTCTTTTTGCAGGTGTTTGGTGGTGCTTTCTAGTTTTTGTTCAAAGCGAGGGTCAATGGTTTTGAGCGCAGGGATAACGTATTTGCGAATTCGGTTGCGCAGATAAATATCAGATTCGTTTGTTGGGTCTGTGCAAAAAGGGAGGTTGTGCTCGGCAAGATAGGTTATGATTGCCTCTTTATCGATCTCTAATAAGGGGCGAATATAATGTCCGTCTTGTGTTTTCATGCACGTTAATCCATTAAGGGTTGTTCCGCGCAAAAGCCGCAAGAAAAAAGTTTCTTGTTGGTCTTGGCGGTGGTGTGCGAGCGTTATAAAGTCGGCGTTGTGTTGTTGCTTGACCGATTCGAAAAAATGGCGGCGCAACCGCCGGCCAATGTCTTCTTTTGAACCGTTAAATTTAATATTGAGGTTGAGTTCTGATGCTTTTTTATTGATTAGGATAACGTTTGTCGATTGGCATAAGTCAGTACAAAATTGAGCATCGGCGGCTGAGGTTGTTCGCCATTCGTGATCAAGATGAGCAGCTATTAATGATATGTGGCCTTCATTTTGTAGTGTTGCCAAAACATGAAACATAAAAACCGAGTCCGGTCCACCCGATAAGCCAAGAATAATCGTTGGGTGTGGTTGGGAGATAAGGGTTAAGGTGTTTTGTTTGGCGATAGTTAAAATAGGCATAATGTTATTACTTTGTTGTAGGTAATTTATAGGGAATAGTGCCAGCAAATCTTATGATTTTGAGTAGCGAATAAAGGTTTAATTTTAAACCAGATATGCGATCGTTATAGAGTAGTGTTAAATGGGCATGGTTTGTAGGTAATAACAGCCATGGGTATTTTTGGCGCATCAAAAAAAGACTATCGATGAGCTTGTTTTTTTCTTGGTTAAGTTTATCAAGCGTTTCTTTTTTTTTCATATATTCATCTATTTCATTGAGAATGTCTTGAATGAGCTTTTGAGCCGTTGTACGCCATATTTGTATATCATTTTCTGGTGATGCAGGGCCTTCTTCTAATGCTACTGGATCGAATGTTATCATTGGCAGGGCTTGTGATCCTGGGTATAAAATAATGATGGTAGCAAACAATAAAGAGGTCTTCTTTTGTTTGATCATCATATCTTTATCCTTACTTTTGTTCTTTGGCCGTTTCTAACAAGAAACGCTCAATAAATTGCATGATTTCGCCATCGAGTACATTTTCTGGTTGCGGCGATTCGTAGTCGGTACGATTATCTTTGACCATTTTATAGGGGTGTAAAACATATGAACGAATTTGAGAGCCCCATTCAATCTTTTTCTTTTCGACCGACGCTTCTTTTGCTCTTTTGTCTTGTTCTTGTTTTTCTATGAGCTTTGCCTTAAGCATTTTCATGGCCGTTTGTTTGTTTTGCCCTTGAGATCGGTCGTTTTGGCATTGAACGACTATTCCTGATGGGATGTGGGTGATTCGAATAGCCGATTCTGTTTTGTTGACGTGTTGTCCGCCTGCGCCGCCAGCTCGGTAGGTATCAATTCGCAAGTCTTCGTCATTGATTTCAATTTTTGCATCTTCAACTTCTGGGGCTACCGTCACGGCAGCAAATGATGTGTGACGACGCTTATTAGAGTCAAATGGTGAAATGCGTACAAGGCGGTGAATGCCGGCCTCTGTTTTTAAGAAGCCGTAAGCCTTATTGCCACGAATAAAGAGCGTTGCCGATTTGACACCCGCTTCTTCGCCTGCTTGATAATCAAGGACATCAACCTTAAAGCCTTCGCGTTCACAAAAACGCAAATACATGCGAAGGAGCATGCTTGTCCAGTCTTGTGATTCGGTTCCACCGGCACCTGAGTTGATGCTAAAAAAACAATCCTTGTTGTCATCTGGACCACTCAAGAGGAGCTCGAGTTTAAATTTGCCAACTTTCTTACACAACGCATAAATTTCAGGTTTTATGGTGTTTTGTTCCGCTTCATTATCGGCAAATAGTTCAAGAAGTTCATTATTATCATTATATGCCTGTGTAACAGCGTGGTAGCCCTCGACTAATTGGCGTAAGCGACGGTGGTCGGCCACAATGGCATCGCGTTGTGGATTTTTCCAAAAATCTTCGGCGTTAACGTGAGCATCCAGATCATTAAACGTTGGTTCAATTTTTGCATTGTTCCAGTATGTTTTGATGGCATTAAGATCGGGTTCAATACTCTTAAGTTGTTCGCGAAGTTCGTCAATCAACATGAGGCTCACGTCTCGATTTTTTACAGGGTTTAATCTTATTTAAACTGATTATAGCGAGAATCTTGTTTTAGAACAAGGTCTCGCCTTTTGGGCAGTTTATATCATAAAAGAGCCCCACGCAAAAACAGCATTTTTGCGTGGGGCTCTTTTATTTTTACGACTTGATCAGCACAACACTCAGATTTTTGGGCCTTTGTGCCCTTCTTGGTGCTTTTTATCCCAGCGACGGCTTGGAAAATGCTTGCCCAGTCGTGATTTGCTATGTGTTTGCAACTCTGAAACGTGTTGCTGGCCGGTTGCTTCCCACGGTTTTTCATTGTGCGGGCCTTTTTGCTTTTTGTGATGAATCGACATCTTGACGATTGTAGACTTTGTCATAAAAGACTCCTTTTTTAAGAGACACTCGTTTCTTAGTTATATTTATCATACACGACTTAAATTCGAATAGTCAATAAAACTTAGCAATAAGTCGCAAAGCATGGGATTTGTGGCGAAAGATACTGTTTTTTGCTCAAAACGTGAATCATTATAGGTGTTTGTTATTGACTATCAGAAGAATTTTGATAAAATTTTGTTTCTGTTTCTTGTTTTGAGCAGTGGCTTAAATTCGAGGTTATTACTAACAACTTTTACATTTTGAGGTTTTTTATGAAGAAGAGTATATTAGCGCCGTTTTTTTGTGTTTTATTAGGGTTGTTTTTAAACGCGGGTGCCATGATTGTTGTTGATGAATGTCCTTTTCCTATGGATGAGGAGCCGGCAAGCGGAAATGTTGTTGAAAAAGCTTGGCAGCGACCTGTGTTATCTGTTGATACAACAAGCGAAGTACAAAGTAAGCGCGTTTTTGATGTTTACAAGGATATGGTGGAAGGCAAGATTTGGCGTAGTTTGGACGATTCTTTAAAGGCCTATGCAAAGAGAGGGTTTGTTCCTGGTTCGCTGGATGCGCTTGTTAGGCAGGATGGGTGCCCGTTCGCAGCAATGGTTATGTATTTGAGGAAGAATCCGACAGAGTTAGATAGTTTACTTGCCGCATGTTTGATAAATTGTGGAAAGGGCCAGGCAGCGATCACCGGTATGGCTTTTACGCTACATTTTTTATGTCATGCTGTAGATTATGAAAAAGTTTTAACAAAGGCAACGAGTCCGGTTGCTAAAAGAATGAAGGCGCTGATTAGTGACATTCTTGTTCTTGAAGCGAGTAAATAACGAGCAAATAAAGCGAAGATAGTTTTTAAGTATCAATTAAAACACCCCACCGAATAATTGAATTCGGTGGGGTGTTTTAATTAAAGTGAAATATTTTCTTTTTGTTCTTGCAAGACGAAAATATTACGGGTATAATTCCTTTACAAATTTGATAGTTTTGGTTCGAAAACGAAGACCGCGCCATAAAAAAATGCAGAAATTTAAATAAAAACTTTACGGCGATAAGTTCTTGTGGTAAAACTATACAACCTTTTGAGAAGTGGTGGGTAGGAAGAAAAAAAATTAGTTATCTTTGAAATACACAGAGACGGAAGGTAACTCTAAAAGTTA
>CAZLQB010000025.1:9574-11754 GCA_964561585.1 uncultured Pseudomonadota bacterium | reverse complement strand
TATTCACACAAGCCATTCAATTTCGAATGAGCTTTTTCCTGTGCTTACCGGGCAGTCGGTGCCGGTTCTCAGTACGCTAGCTTATTGCAAACAATTATCACCAAAGACCAAGGTTTTGTGTATTTCTGATTATGCATGCCGTAAAGAACGTACATTATTCGAATCACATACGATTAACCTTGCCCCTCGGTGGCATTCTAAAGTGCCGATATTGTTTTATTCACAACTTACCCGATCAAATAATCGTTTGATGTCATATGACTTAAAGTCTGGCAAGCAGCGCATTGTTTGTTCAAATGATGGATTGAATATGCAGCCTTCATTTTCACAGGACGGTATTTGTGCCGTATTGTGCTTAAGTTCTGGTGCGCGTGGAAATTCGGAGCTTTTTTTGTATGATCAACGGGAGTGCAATCGGGTAGGAAAGCGTGTTTATACCCAACTAACTAATAATGGTGGAAATAACGCTTCGCCAACACTTTTGCCTAATGGTGATGTTGTTTTTTGCTCAGATTTTGAGTTCAGGTCGCCGCAAATTTACTACCTTGATCGTAAGACTAATGTAACGCGACGATTGACCGGCGCTGATGGATATCGTACAGCTCCTTCATATTGCGCTGTAACTAATGCTATTGTGTATAATAAGCAGACTAATGGGTACTTTCAATTATGTACTATGACTTTGAACGATAAAAAGAATGTTGAGCACCAGTTGACCTTCGATGCTGGCGATAAACAAGAGCCAGTATGGTCAGATTGCGGACGATTTGTTGTTTTTTCGTATGATTGTAAAGAAAAAGGCTCAAAACACGTGGTATCACAAATAGCGGTGCTTAATATGGCAAGCAAAAAGATTAAGGTTTTGACGAGTGGCAAAGAGGCCAAAAGCTTTCCTTGCTGGGTAAATGAACCTTATTATGTCTGATGTCTTGTTAGTTTGACTGTTTGTAATAACGCTCGCGGAGCGGCGATGTTATTGAAAAGCTAGCGAAATATTCGATTATTTATTAGAATAGTAATTAAATAAGTAGGGGCTACTTATTAAGGTGTTGAAGATTAACCTTCTATAAAAAAATGGAAAAAGAAAAAATATGAATAAGAACGTAAAAAAGGGCGGGCTTAATGGACGTGGCCCAAATGCAATGTGGTTACTTTTATTCTTGGTTTTTTCGGGCGTTTTGTATCTTTTTTGGTATAACAGCGTCAACCGAGATGTTGATGTTTTGACCTATTCTAAGTTGCTAACGGCGATTGAAAAAGATCGTGTTGCATCGGTTGTTGTCCAAGATCAATATATCCAAGGCAAGTACAAAGATGCTACAAGTAAGATGTTTAATGCCTATATTGTTCCATCTGAGAAATTATGGGAATCATTGCGACAGCACAATGTAGATGTTGAAATATATCCGCAAGAAAAGCAGCCATGGGGAACGTATATATTCCTATCGTTACTTTTCTTTTTGGTTCTTTTTCTGGTTGTGTATTTTCGGCAGTCTCAAGGCGGCGGGGGTAGCAGTAAAATCTTTTCTGTTGGCAAGAGCCGAGCCCGGTTCTTTTCACCAAATACGATTAACACAACCTTCAAGGATGTTGCAGGAATGCCTGAGGTTAAGGAAGAGTTACGAGATATTATCGATTTCCTAAAAAATCCTGAAAAATTTGATCGCCTTGGCGCAAAAATACCACGAGGTGTTTTGCTTAATGGCGCACCCGGCAATGGTAAAACGATGCTTGCAAAAGCCGTGGCCGGAGAAGCAAGTGTTCCATTTTACAGCGTCAATGGTTCAGACTTTGTTGAAGTTTTTGTGGGCGTTGGTGCCTCACGTGTTCGCGATCTGTTTGTTCAGGCAAAGCGCCACAGCCCTTGCATCGTCTTTATTGACGAAATTGACGCCGTTGGCCGTCAGCGCGGTATAGGTATGGGCGGTGGCAACGATGGGCGCGAACAGACGTTGGACCAGCTATTATCAGAAATGGATGGCTTTTCGACCGAGCATGGTGCTGTTATTGTTTTGGCTGCAACCAATAGGCCAGATGTTTTGGATAAGGCTCTCTTAAGACCTGGGCGATTTGACCGGATTGTTGAGGTTCCGTTCCCTGATCTTTCAGCCCGAGAAGAGATTCTTAAGGTTCATGCGCGTAGTATTAAGCTTGACCCAACCGTTGATCTTTTGCAGATT
>CAZLQB010000025.1:3774-9564 GCA_964561585.1 uncultured Pseudomonadota bacterium | reverse complement strand
ATCGGTTAAAATCGAGTATTTTGAGATTGCCCGCGATAAAATCATGTTAGGGACCGAGCGTAAATCGATGGTATTTACCGAAAAAGACAGATTGATGACAGCCTATCATGAGGCTGGTCACGCATTATTAAACGTTTTACAGCTCGAAACCGACCCCTTGCACAAGGTAACGATTATTCCACGCGGTAGAACGCTTGGCGTATCGTGGTCTTTGCCAGAGCGTGATAAATATTCGCGTACTAAAACAGAGATGATGGCAAGGATTGTTGGTTGTTTTGGTGGATTGCTGGCTGAAAAGATGGTGTTTAATGAGCAAACAACTGGCGCCAGAAATGATATTGAGCAGGCAACAAAGATTGCCAGGTCGATGGTTTGTTATTATGGTATGTCTGACCTGGGTCCGGTCGATTTGAGCTCAACAGAAGAAAGCCCCTATTTAGGGCGTGATATTCAAAATGGTAAGGAATTTTCCGAAAAAACAGCCCAACGAATTGACGAAGAAGTTGAAAAGATTATTAATCAGGGGTATTCCAGAGGTCAGCAGATGCTCTCCGAGCATCGAGATAAGCTTGATTTGCTGGCTAAAGCCTTGATTGAGCGTGAAACGTTACAAGCTACAGAAGTATATAAGTTGCTGGGTATTGAACCTAGAGAAACACATAATCTTCGTGCCGATTAATCTTTTCTTTAAAAAAAATATGCTTTTGTTAAACTGGTAGTCGGTTTAGGTATAACACTGCGAAAGGACTATTAAACAATGTCAAACATTTGTGCAATATGCAATAAGCGCCCCCAGGTTGCTAAATTAGTAAGTAATGCTAATAACAGAACGAAACGTTGGGTCTATCCAAACGTTCACGTGATGAGATTTAAGCATAAGGGGCAAACAGAAGTTTATCGCGGTGCTGTGTGCACAAAATGCGTTAAAGCTGGAAAAATTGAAAAAGTTATCTAAGGTTGTTTAGAATTACGATTGAGCATTGAGGATTTAAGCATGGCAAATACAAAGTCTGCAAAAAAGCGCGTCAAACAAAACAAAAAACGACGTTTGTGTAATCTTTCACGTCGTTCTGCAGTCAAAACAGCGACCAGAAAAGTTCTAGACGCTATTGATGCAAATGACGTTACAGCAGCCAAGGTTTTATTGGTAGCAGCGGAAGCTCAAATTGCACGAGCATGTGGTAAAGGTATTCTCAAAAAGAATACAGCCGCTCGTAAGGTAAGTGGATTGACAAAGCGTGTTGCTAAGTCGCAGGGTAGCAAATAATTGATCTGCAAATGTGTCTTGTAGTGATGAAGCATCGAGCTGCCTGAAAAGGTTAAAAAGGGTTAGGATGCGGTATGATGAAGTCTTGTGAAACGGTGATTGTCGTTGATTCAATCGAGGAAGCTGTCAAGTTTTACACGGAAAAATTAGGGTTCGATATTGTCGACCTTCTCATAAGCGAAGAAGGCGGTCAGCATTTAAGCGTGGCCCGTCTTCGCAAAGGGAAGTGTTTCATAAAATTTAGAACACCACTAATTGAAGAGTCCGCAGAGTTTAGTTTTATCAAGCGCTGTGGAAGTCGGTGCGTGAGCGTTTTTTGCGAAATGAAAAAAGGGCTTGATAAGTACTATGTCCGCTGCCAAAAAAAAGGTGTTAAGATTGCCAGCGAGCCTAAGGATTGTGCCGAAATGGGCAGTCGCATGTTCTCCATCAGGGATCCTTTTGGTATTAAATTGGTTATTGCTCAGCCTTTAGGTATTGCAACCAAGGCCGTTGATGAGATTGATTTTTGTGGAATGCCGGTTAAAAAGGCTCAAGCAAAAGATGCTCAAACGATTGAACAGATGGTTAACCACCTCAAGGGTTTTGGTATTTTGCGAAGATCGGCAAAGAAGTTTGCCAAGCTTAAAACAAGAGAGCTTTTAAAGTAATATTGGTTTTTAGCAAAAATTGTAAAAGCGGTCGGTGAAATTTTCACCGACCGCTTTTTTGTTTATTAAACAACTATTGATTGCTTGTGTATTTGAGTTGGGTTTTAGTTGACGTTGTTTTTCTAGGAAATTCCAGGGTGAGCGCTTCTTTTTCTGCATCAAATGCCATGGTGTATTTGCCGTCCTGGGTATCGATGTCGCTCGGAAGATCAAATTTTATTTTGATTGTTCCATCTTTATAGTCGATTTGTTTTTGTCTGCCATTAACAAGCGTTGATGAGGTAAATGCTCGGGCGCTTGTTTTTTGGATAGTAACTTTTTTGCCGTCAATTTCTTTTTCTTCTTCAGTTGCTACGGTCACTTTTTTAGTTCCATTTACCTCTAGCTTGTGAAGGCTTTTCCCGTCTTTCTTATCGCTGCTGATAATGACTTTAATATCGTCTTGTTTGAAGCCTGGTAGCGAGATAGTGATACCATATATGTTGATATCGCTAGGGTCCGTTGCTTTTTTTTCGTATTCTTTAAGCTGATAATTATTTTTTTCAATAATTTCAGCAATGTTGTTATCCATAGCGTTTAGAAGGCCGGAAAGCGTAGCGTTTGTTTTTTGCAGTTTTATTTTAGTATCTTTTGTTGCGTTAACGACAGATTCTTTTTTTGTGTTTTTCTCGTAAAGTAAGTTTCTTAGGCGACGGGCTTCTTGTTGCATAAGCATTGCCTCAGATTCCATTTTCTTCAGTGTTTCATTGAGGCTTTGGTTTTCCAGGGCCGGTTCTTTTTGAGCGTATCCCCAAAAAGGGCCAAAAAACGGATCATTGCTCATCGTGCTATTTATATCTTCGACCGCGCCATCTAGCCCTTGTGCTAATGCTTTTGGCGTCGGAAAAAATGGCATAAACAATGCGCAAAAAGAAATGCACAGCATTTGCTTATTCATCATTACTCCTTATGGTTTTAGGTGGTACATATATTTTTTATATACAGCATAGAGCAGATAATATCTACCCCAAAAAATATTAATGAGTTAGATGGTTACGTGTTCAAAGCCTTCCCGAAGCATTTTATAGACTTCTTTCATATTTGAACTGATAAGTCTTGTTTCAGCAATTGCTTCCAAAAAATTAGTATCACCTTTCCAACGAGGAACGATGTGAATATGAAGGTGCTGTGGAATTCCGCCGCCACCAGCTTCGCCAAGGTTGATGCCTACGTTAAAGCCTTGGGCGTCAAGAGCCTTCTCAATAATAGGCAAAGAAAGGCTCGTAACTTCCATGAGTTCTGCGCGCACTTGTGGTGATAACGCACATAAGTCACCTTGGTGTTCAAATGGGAGTATCATTACATGGCCGGCATTGTAAGGAAAAGAATTTAGAATTACTACGGTGCTGGGAAAGCGTTTGATGATGAAATTTGTTTCATCATTGTTTTGTGAGAATTTATGACAAAAGACACAGTCATTTTTTAGTGGGCCTTGTTGTTTTTCCAGCTTATTATTGACGTAATCGTGTCGCCATGGGGCATAAAGAAGTTTCATGAGCATACTCCTAAAAAAATGTATGAATATTGTATGATTATAGCATATCTTATATGAAAATTAAGTCGTTTAATCACGTTTTTGCTGGTGTTTGTATTTGACAATATTTGTGACAAACTGCAAGCCTAAAATATTCTGTTGTTTTTTAATCCTACTAAAAAAACGTTAAATATAAGGTAAAATCTTGACGTTAGATTTAGTTATGGTAGCATAAAGTGGCCAGTAGATGATTGATGTGCCGAAGTGGCGGAACTGGTAGACGCACGGGACTCAAAATCCCGCGGTAGCAATACCGTGTCGGTTCGACTCCGACCTTCGGCACCATTTTTTGACCCCTTAGTTCGTAAGGTGTTCTATGTTCGATCCATCTTGCATATTCTGCAAAATAATCCAAGGTCAGATAAAAAGTAAAATTGTTAAAGAAAATGATTTTGTGTTGGCGATTTACGATATTTCACCTAAAGCTCCGACGCATATTCTCCTCATTCCTAAAAAACATATCGTAGGATAGTGACGTTCAATATGCGTGGCATCTTCTTGAAATGGCTCGTGATTTGAGCAAAGAATTGTGTCATGGGGCAGGATTTAACCTTATTGCCAATAATGGCGCCGATGCTGGGCAAAGTGTGCCGCATTTGCATTTTCATTTTCTTTCGGGCAGAAAAATATCAGAAGGCGGGCTTGAACTGTGAAAAAAAGATCACTTAAAAAAGGTATATATATAGCGTTGGCAATCGTTTTTTCGGCAGCCATAATCGTTGTTGGTGTTTCTTATTATATACTAGGGCAGCTTACATTTGTTGATGATCCGATGTTTTACGGCAAAAAACAGTCAGAACTTTCGCAAGAAATTCGCACGGAACTATTTAAACGCTCAGATATTCAAAAGGTTTCTTATTTTTCCCGTGATGGATTATTGCTCGCCGGGTACCTGATTAAACGAGAAAATGCCAAAGGAAATCTTGTGTTGTGTCATGGGTACCGTGGGGCAAAAGAATTTATGTATGGCTATATCGATATGTTCCCGCAGTTTAACGTATTGCTTTTTGATTTTCGTGCTCATGGTCAAAGCGAAGGCTCGATTATTTCTATCGGATGCCATGAATATAAAGATGTTTTAGCGTCTGCCGACTTTATGAAAAAACACTTAAAGGGTGTCGAAGGCAAAGATTTGCCGCTGGTTATCTTAGGACTTTCTATGGGAGGTGCGGCGGCTATTAAGGCGGCTGAAATAGAAAAAAACATATGCAATGCGTTGATTCTTGATTCAACATTTTCTAATTTAAAAAAGATAATGGCGCGAGGGTTTTTGGTGAAATCAGGGCTACCTTATTTTCCGATTTATTATGTTTTATCGGCTATGTTCCAGTATTTTGGGTCGTGTGATGCTGTATCGATGGATACCGCCGCGGCTATCGAAAAAATTACGGTACCGGTTATGATTATTCATTCATGTAATGATAGTTTTACAAAGCCATCACATAGTCTTAAGTTGTATGAACATGCTGGGTCTAAACATGCCAAATTATGGATTGGGCCGAAGTGCCGCCACGGTTGGCTTCATTCTTATTACACCGATCTTTATAAGAAAAAAGTATTTAAATTCTTGAAGAATGTTGGACTTGAGGTTGAGGTCGTCTAGGAAGTTTGCTTGTTTTCTTGTTTGCTTTTTGTCAACGAGGCAAAAATTCCAATTACTGATAATATCCCAAAAACCAAAAATGTTGTTTGTATGCTTTTCATGAGCTGAGGAAAAATTTCCTTAGTTATCTCAACTTTTCCAACGATTAACGAAAGCACGAGCATTGATATTCCCATGCTGAGCGTTTGCCCAAAAATTCTCGTGGTACTAATTACCGACGCCGCAACGCCGAGTTGTCGTTGTGAAACTGAACTCATTGCCGCGTTGGTATTGGGGGATGAAAAAAGACTAATCCCAGCACCGAAAACAAAAAGTAGCCCCATAATAAGATAAATTGGGGTATCGATGGTTATGACAAAGCTTAAGGTCAAAAGAGCTGTTGAGCAAAATATCATGCCAATAGTTGCAACAATTCTAGGCTCAATTTTATCAGATATTTTTCCTGCAATTGGAGAACCGATAACCATGGTTATCGGTGATGCCAATATAATTAATCCGGCGCTTTTTGGGTCCATGCCTTTTATGTATTGCAAGAAAAGACTCATCAAAAATGGTACGGCAAATGCGGAACTAAATATAAGAAGTGCTGCAAAATTTGCCATAGCAAATGTTTTGTTTTTCAAGATCAATGCAATATCAAACACCGGATGTTTTATATAATCTTCGGCTATACAAAAAATAATAAAAAGGATGGCGC
>CAZLQB010000025.1:0-3764 GCA_964561585.1 uncultured Pseudomonadota bacterium | reverse complement strand
CGGCGTAACCGGCTAAATTAGGAAGCATTGTGGTTCCGTATAACAACGCGACAATTGATACTGCATATAAAATTGAACCGATAAAATCAAACGATTCGCCGTGAGCGTCAATCCATTCATCTTTAAGGTAAATAAACGCCATAACGACAACGATAATGCTTAATGCTGTTGTGAGCGCAAATAAACTTCTCCACCCAAAATATTGTGTCATTATTCCGCCAAGACTTGGGCCGAGCGAGCTGCCAAGGTATACGCCCGCGGCGCTTATGCCAAGGGCTTTTCCTCGCTCACGTGGAGGGAATATTGCCACTAATATTGCCGATGCGGTGCAAAATATCATTGAGCTAGCTGTTCCTTGTAATATACGAGCAGCAATAAGAAATTTTCCTGAGCATGCAAGGCCACATAAAATTGTTGTTAAGGTAAAAAGCAGGGCTCCTGAAATAAATATTTTTTTTCTTCCTATTATGTCGGCCAATCTTCCAATTGGGATCAATAATACAGCGGTGGAAAGGAGGTACGCTGTTATTATCCAGCTGAGAGAGGTGATGGTCATGCCAAATTCTTTTCCAATGGCAGGCAAAGAAAGGTCTATTGCCCGTCCTATAAAAGAAGGCAAAAAGCTGCAGAGCCCAAACATAAAAAGAAGTTTAAATTTATTAGCGACCATTGAAATAAGTTCCTTTGAGTTTAAAATGATATGTATGATGTAATCAATATGGCATGCCGATGGTTATAGGTCAACCGCTTTGGGCGCCGCCTTTTTGTCCTTTACTTCTGAATTTGTGTTTATTACACTTTGATTTCGAATTAATAGTAATTATAAAGCTGAGGATTTCATGGTTTACAAAGTTGCGATTATTGGGTATGGCCCTGCTGGGTTAACTGCTGGTATTTATATGGCGCGTGCAAAGTTTCCAACTGTAATTATTGAAGGCGCTTTGCCTGGTGGACAATTAATGACAACCACCAAGGTCGAAAATTGGCCAGGTAATATAGAAATTATGGGCCCCGATTTGATGACTAATATGCGTGAGCACGCAAAAAATAGTGGGTGCCAGTTAATGTCGAGCGCTGTTCTGAGCGTTGATTTTGCTCAAAAACCATTCACGTTGGTTTGCGATAATAATCAAGTTATTCAAGCAGAATCGGTTATTGTGGCCTCAGGGTCTTCGCACAAAAGATTAGGTTGCAAAGGCGAGGCAGAATATTGGGGGAGTGGTGTTTCTGTGTGTGCTACCTGCGATGCTCCTTTTTATGAGGGCAAAGATGTTGTTGTTGTTGGGGGCGGCAATTCGGCAATGGTCGAAGCCGAGCATATTTCTCATTTTGCCAAAAAAGTGACCATTGTTCATATTCTTGATGAGCTGACGGCAAATGACCCAATTAAGTTTAAGGTGCTTGAAAACCCTAAAATTACTATCAAATATCATACAGCAATCAAAGAAATCCAGGGCGATGTTTTGGGCGTAACCCAGGTATTTGTCGAAGATATAAAAGACCATTCAACCTCCATTATTCCAACCGATGGTGTTTTTGTTGCTATCGGGTTGACGCCAAATACGCAGATGTTTAAAGGTGTTTTGGCTATGGATAACCATGGTTATTTGAGCGTGACTCAAGGAACGGCGACCAGTCTTCCCGGTATTTTTGCGGCTGGTGAAGTTTCAGATTTTCGGTATCGCCAAGCAGTTGTTTCTGCTGGTTTGGGTTGTATGGCTGCGTTGGATTGCCAGGCGTACTTAAATAACCAGAAGTAAATGGCATCATTGTTTTTTGATTAACTTGAATTTCAACCATGAGTTGATTAAGATAAGTCTGAATTTCAACCATGAAAGTGCAGAATTATCCCTGAATTTTAACCATGGAGTGTGAAAATGAAGCGTTTTGTTGATTATTTTTTACTTAAATGGAAAACAAGCCCTTTACGTAAGCCGCTTTTGCTCCGTGGTGCACGACAGGTAGGCAAAACATATTCTGCACGTGAATTTGGGAAAACATTTGTATCGTTCGTTGAATTAAATCTTGAGCTTAATCCCGATGCCAGAGAAATTTTTGAAAAGGATCTTGATCCGCATATTATTATTCGAAAAATTTCTATCCTTACAAATAAGCCCATTATTCCAGGACAGACGCTTCTTTTTCTCGATGAAATTCAACTTGTGCCCAATGCAATTACAGCATTGCGCTATTTTTATGAAATGATGCCAGAGCTTCATGTTATTGCTGCTGGTTCGCTTTTAGATTTTGCTATCAAAACGGTTGGAATGCCTGTTGGGAGAGTTTCTTCATTATATATGTACCCCTTATCGTTTATAGAGTTTTTAAGCGCTATTGGATCAAACATGGTTATTGAAGAAATTTTATTACATGAACTACATGATGAAATTTCGGAACTTTTTCATAATAAATTTCTTGATTTGGTCGGCCAATACCTAGCAATAGGGGGGATGCCGCACGCTGTCGCTTGTTGGCAGGCATTGCATGATATCGGTACTTGTTCAGAAATTCCGCACACTCTTATAAGTACCTATAAACAAGATTTTGAAAAATATGCACAGAAGTATCAAATCAAATATCTTAATGTGCTTTTTACCAATATACCGCATCAGTTGGGCCGAAAATTTAAGTATAGTGAAATTGAAGGCGAATATAGAAAGCGAGAACTATCACCATGCCTTGATCTTTTGCTTACCGCTAATATTGCTCACAAAGTTATGCGAACGGGTGCGCAGGGAATTCCTTTGGGGGCTCAGGCCGATTTGCAGACATTTAAAATACTTCTTATTGATGTTGCATTATCACAATTTGTTTTGGGACTTAAGGCTGGAGCATGGATGTTGCGACCACTAGAGGAATTTGTAAATAAGGGGGAGCTCGTTGAGGCGTTTGTTGGGCAGGAACTTATTGCCTATGAACATCCTATGAGGGAAGCGCAACTTTATTATTGGCAACGAGAAACTCGTGGTGCGGAAGCTGAAATAGATTATGTAATTCAACAAGAAGCCGCTATTGTTCCCATAGAAGTAAAGAGTGGCAGAGGGACTGCGATGAAGAGTATGAATTCATTTTTAGAAAATCATCCTGAGTCGGCATATGGCATTCGCTTTTCTACCAATAATTATTCTATATACGATAAAATTCATTCTTATCCCCTTTATGCAGTTGCAAAAATAATTGCTGATGCCGATGCCGACGTTAAGGCGGCGCTATTGTTTTTATCGCAACATTAAATTTGAGGCCAATACAAAGCCTTTCTCCCATTTTTTTTAAAAATAATGACTTAATTATTATGGGCATGATAATGTGATGCTCATAAAGTAAAAAAAACGTGGCGGCTCCCCAGCTCTTGCTGGGGAGCCGCTTGGTTAAGGTTAAGGGTATTTTTATCGTAGGAGAGGATGGAATGAAGAAGTTTACGAGTTTTTTATCGGCCATAATGATAATGGTCTTTTTCGGCGCCGCGAGCGCTGCGAGTCTTGACGGCACATCAAGTGTTAACTATCAAACAAACCCCTATGTTTTTCGTGATGGCGACACCGCCCGCGGAATTGTGTGTTTTGGTAAAGGGTTTACCGTTTTACCGGGCGCCAATCATGGTTCAAATGTTTTTTTAGACACGAATATTTCTATTTCTGGGGGTATTGATTTACGTGGCACAAGCACGATGACTTTGTTACGCGATGTAATACTTGATAGCGGCGTCACATTTTCTGATAGCGGCCGAATTTATAGTTACGGCTCATCACTTATTATGCGTGGCG
>CAZLQB010000024.1:11352-12046 GCA_964561585.1 uncultured Pseudomonadota bacterium | reverse complement strand
GCCTCGGTTAATGCTATTGCTTATGTAAATGCCAACCCTATTTTTGTTGATTCACTTAAGGACTCCTGGCAAATGGATCCGGCCGAAATTGAAAAAAAAATCACTGCCAAAACTAGGGCTATTATGGTCGTCCATTTGTATGGCCATCCTTGTGATATGGACCCGATTATGGCAATTGCAAAAAGGCACAATTTGTACGTTATTGAAGATTGTGCCGAAGCGACAGGAAGCTATTATAAAGGGAAGCATGTTGGGACTTTTGGCAATATAGCCACCTTTAGTTTTTATGGGAATAAAACGATTACCACCGGCGAGGGGGGTATGGTTATTACCAACGATACCAACATACATGAGCATGTTCTTCACTACAAAGGACAAGGATTGGCAAAGGGATGTGAATATTGGCATGATGTTGTTGGGTACAATTATAGAATGACTAATATTTGTGCTGCAATTGGGCTTGCTCAATTGGAAAAAATTGAGCTTTTTTTATCGAAAAAAAAAGCGCTAGCCTTGAGCTATAAGGAAAAATTAGGTCATTTGCCGTTGGCATTTCATGATGCTATTGGGGCCATCGAGCATTCTTATTGGATGATATCCATTCTTACTGAATCTGCTGAGGATTGTGACGCATTAAGGGTATTTTCAAAAAATAATGGGATAGAAACCCGACCCTTTTTTAGACCGGCACATA
>CAZLQB010000024.1:3684-11342 GCA_964561585.1 uncultured Pseudomonadota bacterium | reverse complement strand
AAAATGCCAATGTATCAAAAATATGGCGGTGATTTTCCTGTAGCGCAGCATTTAAGCGCCCGTGGAATAAACTTGCCAAGTTGGCCGGGGTTAATGGATTCCGATTTTGATGCTGTTTGTTCGGTAATTACTCAGTTTTATCGTGCCCGCGTAAATGCTTCATGTTTTACAGCAGTGAGCCTATGAAAAAGGTTATGGTTATTGGTGCTGGTGGTCATGCACGAGTGGTTATTGACGCTATTGAAAAAGAAGCAGCTAAAGAAATTGTTGGAATTATAGATAATAATTTGGCAAAAGGAGCTTTTTTTGCGGGATATCCAATTATTGGCGATGATAGTTGTTTAAAACATGTGAGCGAAATAGATGGGGTAATTGTCGCTATTGGTGATAATTGGCGCCGACAACAACTTGTAAATTATATAAAAAATAAGAATTCTTTTTTGCGCTTCGTTACTGTCGTTCACCCTTATTCATCGATTGCCCGCGATGTGGTAATTGGCGACGGAACCATTGTTTGCGCTGGTGCTGTAATTAATGCGGGAACTCATATTGGCGAGCACTGCATTATCAATACAAGAGCTTCTGTTGATCATGATAATTGCCTAGAAGATTTTGTCTCTATTGCGCCGGGGGCTACGTTAGGTGGGAGGGTTGTTATAAGGACGGGGGCAATAATTTCTCTTGGTGCAAATGTGATTCATTCTATTGAAGTTGGAGAACATTCGATTGTTGGGGCAGGGGCTCTTGTGCTTGATGATATAGAACCACGAATGATTGCGGTTGGGTTGCCTGCTCGTAAATTACGCGATAGAAAGGCAAATGAACCGTATCTTTGATTTTTTTTTTTTTTTCTAGATTATGGCTACAACAAGAAAAAGAATAGCGATTAATGCAGCCGGTTTTAGTGGATGGGGTGGAGGCATTGATTTTGTAAGAATATTGCTTAATGCGTTGGCTTCATTTTCCTGCAAAAATTTTGAATATTTTATTTTTATTCACGTTGATGCGCCGGCGGCTACCCATTATTGTTGTAAAATAGGTAAAATAATAAAAAAAATTCTAAACGTTGCGCCAGCAAAAAAACAAGAAAATATTAATAAGCATGTTGATGTATTATTATCATCTTTTGAAAATATAGATGGTAATTTTAATATTATTTTTTATCACGAGCGCGAATTAGAATATTTTTTAAAAAAATTAAAGATCGATCTTCTGTTTCCTATTCCCCCATCGAGAAATCGGGTGTTGTTGCCTATAAAACAAATAGGATATCTTTATGACTTTCAGCATGAATATTATCCACAATTTTTTTCAACAAATGAGATTGAAAAACGACGGGAAGATTTTGAATTTATATTAAAAAATATTAACGTTATTATCGTTAATGCGCAGGCTGTTGCGGATGATATTAAGAAATTTTATCCTTCGTGTCCCAGTACTATTGTATCATTACCCTTTGCAGCAGCGCCTGTTGCGCTTTGGGGTGAGCCATATGATGTTAATGTATTAAGACAAACATATAATTTGCCTCAAACCTTTTTTATGATGTCAAACCAGTTTTGGCAGCATAAATCACATATTACTGCTTTTCAGGG
This sequence comes from uncultured Pseudomonadota bacterium, assembly GCA_964561585.1. Taxonomy (GTDB): domain Bacteria; phylum Babelota; class Babeliae; order Babelales; family RVW-14; genus GWF2-38-10. Next base: position 9,747 of record CAZLQB010000024.1, on the reverse strand, counting down.
ATTAAAATTACTTGATCGAGATGATGTTCATATTGTTTGTACCGGAAGCACCAGCGATTATAGGGCCCCTGATTATTTTGGTCAGCTATACGATGAAATTAAGCGTCTAAATATAGGAAATAGAATTCACTTTTTGGGGCACATTCCTAAGCTTGATCAAATACATATTATGAAAAATGCTGTGGCTATTTTACAACCAACGCTTTTTGAAGGTGGTCCTGGCGGTGGGAGTGTTTATGATGCTGTTGCCCTGGGCATTCCCTCTATTGTTTCCAATATTGCCGTTAATAGGGAAATTGATGCCGATACGGTTGTTTTTTTTAACGTAGGTGATGCCAAAGATATGGCAATCAAAATGGATGCGGTTTTGCATGGGAATTGCTTAAGAAAAAGTTCTCAAGAGGCTGCGGCCAATGGAATGCAGAGAACAAAAGAACTGCATGATGTATTAATTAATGCTTTAGTGGCTGCATTGCGATAAGGATAGTTAGGTGAATGTTATTGCCTTAGTAAAAAAAATAGTAAGAAAAATATTACGTAGAAAAACGGTAGCGCTTATTACAAAATCACCCATTAACGGTGTTGTGCGGGGGCGCGTGTTATTTTCGTATTTGGCTCAGCCGATAGCGTGGAAAGAATCGGATGATCGTTTTAACTGGCATTGTAATTGTTGGGAAAGCCGAGAAATAGTCAAAATATTTAACGGGCTAGGGTTTGTTGTTGATTGTATTGAATGGAATGATACCTCGTTTTATCCAACAAAAGAGTACGATATTGTTTTTGATATAGCGGCAAATTTGCAGCGCCTTGCTCCATTTTTGCATAAGGAGACGCTCAAAATATTGCATTTGACAGGAAGTTATCCTTTTTATCAGCGCAACGCAGAACTTGAGCGGGTTGCTCAGCTTGAAACGCGGACAGGTGGGTTATATTCACCACGGCGGATATATCCTTATTTTGATTTGTCCGAGCGATCATTGAGGTTGTCGGACGTGTGTTCATTAATAGGGAATGAGCATACATTAATGACGTTTCCTGAAGAATACAGAAAGAAAACATCATTGGTGACCGTTTCGGCTTCGGTGTTATCTTTTGTTAAAAATCAAGAAAAGTACATTACAAAAGAACAGGATTTTTTTTATTTTTCTGGTGGTGGGGCCGTTCACAAGGGATTGGATTTATTATTGGAGGTTTTTGCACGCAATAACAATTTCAGGTTACATATTGTTGGCAATGTAAGTTCTGAGCTCGATTTTTTTAAGATATATGAAAAAGAATTAACAAGTACTGAAAATATTTTCTACCACGGGGCGCTTGCTGCTTCGAGTGATGCTTTTATAAAGATTGTAAAAAAATGTATGTATTTTATTTCTCCTTCCTGCAGTGAGGGGATTTCTTCATCAGTTGCTACCTGTTTGCAGCTTGGGCTTTATCCTATCCTGAGTGAAGATAGTGGGGTAACGCTACCGGCGGGTAAGGGGATAATGTTAAAAAACTGTTCTATTGATGAAATAGAGGCCGCGATTAAAGTAGCGGTTTCAATGGATGACGATATGTTGATTGATCATATTAAAACTTGTCAGGCCTATGCGCTGAATGAATATTCCAGGTCGCGTGTTACTGAAAAAATGAGAGATTTTTTAGAAGTGACAATCGCAAATAGATTTCAAAATAAAGTTGGAAGGTGAAGATGAAAACAAGCAAACAGATTTCGATTGTTCTTGGTGCTTATAATCGTTTATCATTTTTGCCCTTAACCATAAATTCAATTCGTGCCGAGCTTGCTGGTATTGCTCACGAAATTATTGTAATCGATGGTGGGTCAAGTGATGGTTCGCTTGAATGGCTAACGCAACAAAAAGACATTGTAACGATTGTGCAACATAATCGAGGCACATGGAACGATAAACCTATCGAGCGTCGGTCGTGGGGGTATTTTATGAATCTTGGTTTTAAGATAGCCCAAGGCAAATATGTGTGTATGTTGAGTGACGATTGTTTAGTGGTTCCTGGGGCAATCATTAACGGAATAAAAGATTTTGAAGCCTCATTAGCCCAAGGGCGCAAGGTTGGAGCCATGGCTTTTTATTGGCGCGATTGGACTATCGAAAATCCAGTTTATCATGTTGGGTGTACGCTTGGCGGTAAAATGTACGTTAACCACGGAATGTTTTTAAATGATGTCCTTAAGTCGGTTGATTATTGTGATGAAGAAACCTTTTTCTTTTACAATGGCGATGGTGACCTTTGCCTAAAAATGTGGCAGCTTGGATATGAATGCATTGATGCTCCCGATTCGTATATTGAACATTACCCTCATGCCAACGTTGATGTACGTAAAACAAATTATGTGCGTTTTAACCAAGATTTACAGAATTATCTCAAAAAATGGGACGGCATATTCTATGATTTGAGGACTCATGATGTTGGGCATCAAATAGAAAAAGTTTATGCAGATCCCTATAAAACGGGCGAACAATTTACGTTTTTACACGAAAAAATTGTTCAGGAAAACCCACAACTTATACAGCCGGCGACACGCTTAACGAATCTTCAACAGCGCCTTCGATGGAAATGGCAGGCCGGAGTACGCAAAATTCGCTGCTGGTATAATTCCATGCAATAAACGTTGTGTGTGGGTAAAAATAACGCGACTTCGGTTTGATTACAATATCCAAAAGTTTCTTTTCTTGTTTTGTCGTTTCGGTAACCGTTGCAAATTGGTCATCATCATTTTTAACGTTTGGTTTGTACGTAAACCAGACCTTTTCTGCATCTTGAGAGGTAACTCTAAAATAAGTTTTGCCTGCCGTTATAACGACAAAAGAAGCAGGGTTTTTGATCGTTGTGTGCAACATAAGATTAGGGAATGTAAAAATTGGTTTGTGGTTATTGACCCCATAAAGCCATAGTTGTTGGGCGATTCCGGTCCAATTGAGGGCGCTTGTAAGGCCAAAAAAGCAGAGCGGATTACCTTGGAGCTCTGTTTGGTTATCCTTAAGTTTCATAATCGCTTGGTAAAATTGAGTGGGTTTTATCGTTCTTTCACGAATTATTATCGCTGTATAGAATAAGCTGCAAACAACCAGACCTTCTATTATTGCGCGAAAATGTTTTTGTAAAAGTGGGGCAGTGTACTCTAATAAAAAAGCTAGGGCAATAATGTAGCAAGGGGTTGCTTCATAAAAAAACCTGCTTGGGACAAAATAGCCGACGAGTATTGCCGGCCAGAGCAAAAGTGCCATGCAGCCAAGGGCTGCGATAATATTGGCCTTACGAGTGTTTTTGAAAAAAAGTATGACGAGCCCGAATAAAAGCACCGCGACAAACCAAAGCTTGAGTTTTGGATATCCATGAGGAAACCATGATATGCCCAAAAAATCGTACAAAAAAAGTTGTAGTTGCAAAAATAGAGCTGTGGTTTTTGCCGCAAGATTTGTGAAAGAGGTTGGTTGATTGGTCGTTATTGCAAGGGGGAATGCAATGAGTTTTGCCGTTATATAAGGAATTGTTGCAAGGGTAAATAGAGCTGCTAGGTTGAATGCTTTTTTCCAAGGAATAATATGCATAATGCTCAACCAAATGAATATAACGGGGGCAACGATTATGGTCTCACGGATAAAAAGGGTTACGGCAAAAAACATCAGTGAGGTAATTAATGCAGGCCGTTCCCTTCTGCACCTCCCTTCAAGATATTTTTTAAAAAACAGCACTAAAATAATTATACAGGTTGTGCTTATCGTATATTGTTGCATGTTTGCGCTGCCGAGCCATGTGGCAAATGATGGGTGAATAGCAAATAAGGCTGAACAAATTACGGCGGTGGTTGGGCTGACAAAAGAGCGCAGTAAATAAAACATAAGGGGAATATTTACGCAATGCAGAGCAATTGAAAAAAGATAATGAGCATAGGGTTGCATGCCAAGTAATGAGTACTGAATAAAGGCAAAAACAAAAAGTAGTGGACGATAAAATGAGGTTAAAAAGGTTAGGGGAACTGGTACGTAATTTGTTGGATGCGCATTGCCACTAACATTTCCAGATAAAAAAAAGGCCAATAAGTCTTTAAGTGATTTTGCTTGTGAGGCGGTGTAAAAGAGGTCTATTTCTTCTTTATAAAAATGCCATCCAAGCCCAGCAAGGGCAAATAATATGAAGGTAAAAAAAACAATAAAGACGATTGCGCTTTTTTTATTCATGAACAATAAAAGTTTGTTTTTCATAATCCCATGTGATGATTAAAGGGTTTAGAATTTGATATTTTGCATCAAATACAATGGTAAAATCGGTAACAACTTTTTGAGCATTAATAAGAGCCGTTTGATGGATTACTTTTGTGCCGAGTGATAAATAATCACTGGGTTGTTGAAAGTTGATTTTTTGAGGGTCTATTGAGCTCAGCCTAATTTTGGTTGGGGTTTTGGTTATGGTGAAATAGTTGCGCGTATAATGAGGCGCGCAGTGCATATACCATCCAGCATTTATTAAAACATTGGCATCATTTTGGGTAAGCATTGTTGATGGATCGTAATAAACAGGGTTGTTTGGGGGTGTTAATAAGAGCCAGGCCGCCTGTTCTATTCCTGTACCAAAACCATCTGTCGGGAATGCAAGGAAGCATAAATGGCGATTTGCTGAAGTAATTCGTTGATCTGTGGTTAATGCTGAAAAAGCGTTTTTCATGGTAAATAGCTTGGCTTCGCGGCAGCGTAAGTTTGTGTAGGTAAAGAAGGCATAAAGGCACATAAGTGAGCAGCAAAACAACAACAAAGCTTTTTTCTTGACGCCCGTTTTTAGTGTTGTTGTTGAGGCAAGAGTAGCAAGAAAAGCCATCAAGAATGGAGAGGCCTCATAGAAATATCGTGGACTGTAGGCGCCAAATAGTGACGGCCAAAGCATAAGTAGATAGCTAGCGCTAAGGAATAAAAGTAGGAATTTATGTTTATTGCGCCAAAAAAGTATTGCGATAAAAAGTGCTGCAATAAGTAATAAGCTTAGGCGCAGAAATTTGTGTCCATAAGGAAGCCAAGAAAGTGAAAGTGAATCATAGAGGCAAACAAGCACTTCGTTAAAGCGTGAAGTTATTTTTGAAAAAAGGGTTGAGACGAGGGAATCATTAGGATTATAGAGCAGGCCGTTCCCTCCTGCACCTCCCTGGAAAAGTTTATGAAACGGATAAAGCAATATACGCACAATAAGATAACCGAGTGCTGTAAAACTGTGGGTAATTGGTGCCCATGAAAACGTTTTTTGGTACAGCCAACTACCCACAAAAAGGAGCGCGGGAAATATAATTGCCGTTTCACGGGTGAATATTGCAACGGCAAAAAAAATGGCCGAAAAAAACAAATACACGTAACGGGGGTGATCCAAATATTTTTTGAGCATGGCTATGGTAAGCATGAGCAATAGCACATTTAGGTAATACTGAAAATTGGCCGGAGCGCCAAACCGAAACCCAATTTGTGGATGAAATGCAAAAAGAAGTGCGAAAAAAAGAGCCCAAAATCTGCTAGAGAACCATAAAAGCATATTAAACAGAACCGTTGTATTAATTGCATGTAATAAAACGCTTACCAAATAATAGGCGTAGGCATTGAGCCCAAAAAGCCAATAGGAAAAGGCAAGATAAGCGCAGTGAATTGGTCGATAATAAACATCAAAGAAATAGAGTTTATGAGATATTGCTATTCCATATGGGGTATAGAGTTTGTGGTGTGATGGATAAAAGTATTTATTAACATTGCCCTCGATAAAATGGCTCCAGAACCCATTCCATGTTTGCATACATTTGCCCAGGGCGAGACCAGAAAAGTCGTCTCCGTTAAACCACCATTGGGTAAATGGAAGCCCAAAGAAACAAAAGATGAATAAAAACAAGATGGCTGAAATGACGAGTGTTTTATGCGTTTGAGTCATGCTGATCCAAGATCACAAAATTTTTCATTTGGTCGTCCCACGTGATACATAAAGGGTTAAGTTGGTGATATTTTGGCGCAAGCGAGAAGCTATTGGTGTCAACCATATCAAATTGAAAAACAGGTTGTGAACTATTTTGTCGAA
>CAZLQB010000024.1:0-3674 GCA_964561585.1 uncultured Pseudomonadota bacterium | reverse complement strand
CTGCGTTGTCCCTTCGTGAAACCACGGTGCTGGTAAATTAAGAAAACAGAGCGGTTTGTTTATGATTTTTGGGTTTTTAACCAGTTCATGAAAAATGGTAGTTATATGATTAAGCGTTTGTTCTCTTTTTTTAAGATGAGTAAATAAAAATAAAGCATTAAAGCTTATAACTATGGTCATAAAGACCAAAAACCAGGTTTTATAGGTTGGCCATTTTTGGTGAATAAGGGCAACAATAAAAGCTATAAAAATTGGCAGGGCCATGTAGAAATAGCGTGGCTGCGTGTGCATAAGTAGCGCTGGCCAGCTGAATAATGGGACACTTAACGCAATAAATAAAACGACCAGCTTGTTTGGTGCTCTGATAAAAAGCCACGTAAGCACCGCAAATATAGTGAGTATCAAAAAGCCTTTAAGTATTTGATGGTTATTGGGCATTGCAGAAAGCCCAAACATATCAGCAATATACGTAACAAAATCATATTTGCGGCTTATCATACGCGTGATAAATGAATGCCACGTTGGTTGAAAGGTTAGCGATGTGGTATTTGAGGTGAGGGGGAAATAGTGAAGGCGGACCAGGATATAAAAGGCGCTTATGCCAATAAATGGTAAGTTAAGAAAAAATGCCCTGCGTATATTATACCACCAGCTAAAATTGCTTTTTGTTTGTTCATAAAGTGGTATTGCAACCATAAGCCAAAAAGGTAAAAAGATTGTTTGTTCCCTCAGAAAGACGTTTGTCAAAAAAAGCACGCAGGCCAATATATAAGCCCACCATTTTTTGTGGTCGAGAAAATATTTGATGAGCAAAAAGATGAGGAGCATTACCAAAAGCTCTATTTGATACGTTTGGGCACTCGTCCAACCCAACCAATTCAATAAACTTGGATGAAAACCAAAATAGGCGGCGGCGCAAAAAGCCAGTATTGGTGTGGTAAAAAACGCAAGGAGGTTGAAAAAAACAACGCTTGCAAGAGCATGAATTGCAATGGTAACGAGATAATAACCGTAGGGGTTTATATGGAAAAGCCAATATTGTGGGGCAAAATATACAAAAGACATGGGGCGATAAAGCCCGCAAAAAAATGCTTGTTCGATGCTATTGATATCGGTATTTGATGGGTGGTTAAAAATTTCTATGCTTTTACCTTCGGTGAAAAATTGCCAAAGGTCTCGCCACGAATTGGTAACGCTGTGCCAAATATTTCCCCAGTCGTCTGTTTTAAAGCCCCATTTAGTAAATGGGATGCCGAGGATGCAAAAAATGAGGAGAAAGAGGAGCAGGGATAAATAAGGTTTTTTATAGTTGATAAAATGTTGTTGTATTTTTTTCATGATAATTTATTCCATTTTATACGAAAAGATGTTTGATAATCCATATCATCTGCATGGCAAAGTGTTGTACTAACCATATAATACATCCTAGGAAAAAAAATCAACTTATGAGAAAGCCGAGCCCGCAACCAGCGATTCTCAACAATTTCAGCTTTGATTTTTTCTGAAAAGGTTTGGTCAGGGAGGGTATTAACATCATATTGAAAGCGCTGCTTTAAGTATGATGTTATCTTCCACAGTATAAAGGTGACGAGAAGATGACATCCCAAGAAAACAATATATTCTGCAACTGTTTCGACTATTTTCATTGACATAATATCCTAGCGCCTTTAAATGTGTTCTTCATAAGTAAAATATTCAACTTTCATTAGCAACATCATTTTAACGATTTTTTTCTATGAACCCCAAATCTTTTAATTCATCTTCATTTCTTGAGCAAACTGCTTAATCGTGTTTTTTTGTTCTTGTGTGTGTAAGTAATATGCTTGTGTATATTTTGACACAGCATCAGGATTTTTTGAAAATGAGGCGGCCAGAAAGGCTTCTTTGTTGGCATCAGCTTGGCCAACCGAATTAACAAATAGCGCGCCAAGTTGCAGTGTTTTTTTGTCGATTGCGTCCAAGTTTTTTTAGAATCAGGTGCTTATGCTTATTTCCGCCGTTTATATTTCAAAGAACGGTTAGATTTTCGAACTATTAGATATGCTGATAAAAAGAAAAATATTCAACTGCCCAAACCCCATTTAGCGGTGGTAATAGCTTGGGGAGATACCATTGAAAATCTGTTATTGTGTAATCGTTTTGCAAGGTAATGATTTGTCGATTTACGCTAATGCCCATCGTAAATGTCTCATACCTTTCTTTTGTCCAAAACAAAAAAGTTCAGCCTATGCCAGTCTTTTTCCAAGTCATTATTATGCCGATAACCTCGTTTGCTTCTTCTTTTTTTTCAGTATATTAGTTAATGTTTCAAAATTGATTTCTTCTTCCTGCCAATCAAAATCATCGTTATCTCCAAGCGGCAGATATCCTACGAAACCATTGTTTGATAAAGTCCAACCAAAATTTATAAGCACCTTAATTATTTCAATTGTTTGCCTATGCATTTTTTCATTTTTAGACAAATGAATATCTATTGAAGTTGATACTGACATATTAAAATCCTTGCTTATTTTTTTATCCTCATAGATTGAACCTTGACCATAACATCGAGGACAAAGCATAGCTACCTATTACTCTCGCTCAAGTCATCTTCATTTGGGCGTCTAACTTTGTCTAAATGTTCTTCTGATATAGCGCCTATTTTTTTATAGTTTTCGCGGGCTTTATTAAGACTAGTGTCATTGGCACCCCCTTCAAAGTCAGGGCTAGTAAATTGAATATTGTCATCTTCCCAAAAACATATAGGGCATATGTCAAAAGTTCCTGGGGGTTCATTTTCTAGTGTGTAGAATTTGCAGCAAGGACACTGATATTTTTTCTTAATATTAATCATAACCAACATCTTTCAATTTAGTGTTTGAATGCTTTAAGTTGCTCTTCCCAGTAAGCGATTCCTTGTTTGGGGCGAAATAATGTTTCTATAGTTCCATTGGGTTTGGCTGTGGCAAATTCATTCGTTATTTTATTGTATCTAAATACGAAACCATTTTTTGAAATAAAACCTTCGATGTTTTCAGTCGTTTGACTATTTAAAAGATTTTTTGCTTTATGCAAATATTGATCTACTGTTAGGTTGCTTTCAATTCCCCATTCAGCTTTGTCTATGACATGTTTTTTAAAGTGTTTTTGCAATGACTCTGCTGCGAAATCTTTTGCTTGCCACACATTACAGATTTCCTCGCAGTGTTCACCAATTGCTTTGGATAAATTATTTTTGATTGTCTGTGCCATTGATTCCTGAGTTGATGCCTTAATAAGTGCGGCATCTTGTGTTATTACAGTAACCGCCTTTGTTGCGGCCTCATGGCCTTCTTCAATAATCAACTTCCCAAAACCCGCAACTTCAACAGCATATTGCTCGGTAAAAAAAGCCTCTCTTCCTATTGGGTTACTCAACAAATCGATAAGAGCTCTGCCTGATGCGCCCGCAAAACCACCGATAACGTTCAAGGTGACGACGTCAAGTATCATGGTAGTGCCAAGTTCGATTGCATTACCTCCAAGCTCTCGCCAAGATGTAGTTTCTATTTTTTTACGCGTTTCTTGAGCAAACAGATTAATTACGTCGTTTTGCGCTTGCGTATGCAAACAATATGCTTGTGCATATTTTGATATAGCCTCAGGATTTTTTGAAAATGACGCGGCCAGAAAGGCTTCTTGATTGATATCGGCTT
>CAZLQB010000023.1:10105-12380 GCA_964561585.1 uncultured Pseudomonadota bacterium | reverse complement strand
GTTTTTGATAATGGTATAACATGTCTCTCCCCAATCGCTTGCTTCATAAAAAATCGCTATTTTTTTCTTATTTAACCGTTCGACCGAATAATACACAAGGGCTTCGAGCTCGGTACTATTAGGGGGGCGAAAGAAGGCAACATTATTATCGGTGGGGTTTCGAAATGTTTCCATACCATCAAGCGGGAAAAATACGGCGATTTTTTTTTCTTGGATAAATTGTTTTACCGCTATCATGCTATTTTGACCAAAAAAGCTTGTAAATAGTGGAGAACTTTTCATGAGTTCTTGGGTGTTTTCGCGCGTTTTGGTTATGTTTGCCTGATCATCAAGCGTTGATAAGCTTATTGTTATAGGACTTGTTTTATCTTCTTTTTTGACCTTATTAAAAAAGAGGGTCATGCCATCAAAAATTTGATTTCCTATAATTGCTATTTCACCAGTTAACGGAAGCGATGTGCATAATTGAATATCGTTTTTTCCGGCCGCTTTTTGTATTTTGAGCGGTTTGGTTAGTGGTGTTTTTTTGGGCTTTGGTGTTTGGATTGGTACCGCGGTAGCGTCATGTGAATCTTGTAGTCTCGGTTCGGCGGGGAAGCTGTTTGTTGCTATTAAGCAGATAATTATAACGGCTAGCCCAATTATGCGTTTATTCATACATACCCCTTTAATTTAAAATTTATTGCACTTAACATGCATTGCCTGCCTTGTTTAAGTCAATAATTTGAATTTATGGTGAGTTATATGCTGGAAAAAGAGTAAAACAGGAAGGGTTATTTTGCATTAAAAATAAGAGCGTTAAGCGTTTAAGTATTTTTTTTAAAAATAATGACTTTGGTGTTTTGTGTTTGTTAGGTTGGTCAAGTTGAAATGATAACGTTGTAATCCGTTTTATAAAAGGAGAGATGATGAAGCGATTTACGAATTTTTACATGGCCGTAATGATAATGGCCATTTTTGGGGCGGCAAGCGCTGCGAGTTTGGATGGCACTGCAAGTGTTAAATATCAAACGAGTCCCTACGTTTTTCGTGATGGCGATACCGCTCGCGGAGTTGTTTGTTTTGCTAACGGTTTTACCGTTGTCCCGGGAACAAACCACGGCTCGAATCTGTTTTTAGACACAAATATTTCGATTTCTGGCGGTATTGATTTACGTGGTACTAGCACCTTGACGTTATTACGCGATGTAATGCTTGATAATGGTGTTACCTTTTCTGATAGCGGCTGCATTTATAGCTTTGGCTCATCGCTTATTATGAACGGCAATCTGACAATTCCGGCTAATAAGGTTTTGCATTGCGGTGGAAAATTGGTTATTGATGGTAATGGAAATACCTTAACCCTTGGCAGCGGCGCGCAACTCTTTTTAGATAACGCAGCAACGTTGACCTTGCGTAATATGGTGGTCAAAACAACCCACCAATATCCTGGCGCACCCGCGCTGACCATATCATCAACGTTAAGCAAATTAGCGCTTGATAATGTTATGTTGAATTTGAGTGACGATTTATATGTTAATCGCGGTAGTTTGTTTATTCATAACGATGTTATGGTTACGGGCACGTCCGCGCTTGTTTATCGCTCGACGTCACCAAGCTATATTGCATCGCAAGGATGTTTATATTTTGATAATGGGACAACATTTTCATATGCACCCGCATGCACCAACAAAGACTTGATTGTTATGGCCGATGCCTCGTCAACGCTTGTGCTTGATGGTTGTTCGCTTAAATGTACCAATACTGGGATGCGGTTGACCAAGGGCCGTTTATATATGGACACCAAGGTTGCGTTGGATAGTGCTGCCGATATGATTATTAATACAACAACTCCTGCTATATCTATTGGTTCAGTGTCAACAGCCGATAGGCCGCAAGCTTCTGCGTGGTCGCCTGATGGCAAATATGTGTCTGTGGCTAATTATAGTAGCAGAACGCTTCAAGTTTTTAGCATTAATTATCTTGTTGACTCGAGCACGCAGGCTTTATCGAATAGTATTGTGTGGGGCAATAAATCTGCGGGTGCTGATTCAGACCTTGGTATTCATTTGCTTGGCGGGGCAAATGTAACGATTAATGGTAAAGTGAATTTTGATCCTGCGTAAAAACAAGAAAATGGATCCTCGATCCCAGCCATCGCCCAAACATAGCTATGGCGGGCGGGCACGTCGAGGGCGACAGAATTAAAGAGGGCTCCGGAAAAACCGGGGCCCTCTTTAATTCTATTAGAGAGCAAGTAGCCAACTCAAGGCGATTCATAAGGGCATGATTAACC
>CAZLQB010000023.1:0-10095 GCA_964561585.1 uncultured Pseudomonadota bacterium | reverse complement strand
GTTGAAACTCATGGTAAAATAAGCGGTTAGTAAGTAAAAATATATATAAATAGAAAATATTTACATAAAGAAGATTTTTCGCGGGGGGATCTATGGACAAGGGTAAAATTATCGTTACGGGTGCCAAAGAGCACAATCTTAAGAATATTTCGGTAGAAATTCCCAAAGGGAAATTGGTGGTTATAACAGGGCCATCCGGCTCAGGTAAAAGTTCTTTGGCTATGGATACGTTATATGCCGAGGGCCAACGACGTTATGTTGAGTCATTATCATCATATGCTCGGCAATTTCTTGGGGTTTCAAAACGCCCAGAAGTTGAAAAAATTGAGGGTTTATGTCCAGCCATTGCCATTGATCAAAAGACCGTCGGGTATAATCCTCGGTCGACCGTTGGTACAATTACCGAAATTTATGACTACCTGCGTGTCTTATTTGCCCGTGCTGGAACGCCGCATTGCCCAGAATGTGGCAAAGAAATCCAAGCCGCTTCGCCCGAACGTATTACCAAAATGTTATTGTCCAAATTTGATGGGCAGACCATTACGGTTGGGGCGCCAATTGCGGTTGAAAAAAAGGGTGAATTTAAGCATGAACTTGAAAAGTTTTTTGGCGATGGATATCACCGTTTTTTAATTGATAAAATCGATTATCGCTTTAAAGACATTAAAGACATCGAAAATGCCAAATTAAGTAAAAATTTTAAGCACAATATTAGTGTTTTAGTGGATAAAATAGAGGTCAAGGCGACCGATGCAGCTCGACTTAAAGAAGCGGTCGAAAAAGCATTTGGCCTTAACGGTGGGCTATGCAGCATTGTTGACGCCAAAGGGAATGAGAAAATGTATTCCTCAAAGCGTATTTGCATTGAGTGTGTACGCTCGTTTCCTGAGCTTGAACCTCGCTTTTTCTCGTTTAACTCGCCCGTTGGCGCGTGTTCTAATTGCCATGGTCTTGGCTTTACCTACGAATCAGCCAGTCCTTTTGCCGGTGGTGCCAATAAGGCCGAAGCCGGTGCTGATAATAGTTGGCGTTCATCCTACTTTAGTTATGAATCTCATGAAAAAGCATGTACCTATTGCCAGGGAAAACGCCTAAAAGATGAGGCGTTGGCCGTTAAGGTTGCCGATAAAAGTATTCATGATTTTAGTGCGATGTCCGTAAAAGATCTATTAGTGTTTTGCAAAAAAATACAGCAGGCCGTTCCCTCCTGCACCTCCCCGGAGCCTTGTGTTATGGTAGACGAGCTTAAAGAAATTGCGGCGCCATTATTGCGTGAAATTATTAGCCGCCTAACGTTTCTTGAAAACGTTGGCTTAACATATTTAACCATTGGCCGTTCGGCCCGAACTTTATCGGGTGGTGAGGGGCAACGAATTCGTTTAGCTACGCAAATAGGATCTTCTCTGAGTGGCGTGCTGTATATATTAGATGAACCAAGTATTGGTTTGCATCAACGCGATAACGATCGTTTGATAACAACCCTTAAAATGTTGCGAGACCTAGGGAATACGATTGTTGTTGTTGAACACGATATGGATACCATTGCCCAGGCCGATTATTTGGTTGATATGGGTCCAGCTGCCGGTATTTTGGGCGGCGAGATTACTGCAATTGGAACTCCGGCCGAGGTGGCTCAAAACAAAAATTCATTAACCGGTTCATATTTATCGGGTGTTCGCGGCATTCAGCCGCCGACATTTCATCGTCAGCCTGCTGGTTTTATTACCATTAAAGGCGCGCGTGCCAATAACCTAAAAAATATTGATGTTAAATTTCCTCTCGGCATTTTATGTGCCGTTTCGGGCGTTTCGGGCTCGGGTAAAAGCAGTCTCGTTATGCATACGTTGGCAACGGCGCTGCAGCAATATTTTAGTCGCGGTTTTTCGATAGGCAAAGATTTTGAAGAGCTTGAAGGCGTTGAGGCATTGGATAATGTGGTGCTTGTTGATCAAAGTCCAATTGGTCGTACGCCGCGATCAAATCCGGCAACGTACCTTGGCATTTTTGACGAAATTCGGACGTTGTTTGCAAGCTTGCCCGAAAGTAATGCCCGCGGTTATGCCGTTGGGCGGTTTAGTTTTAACGTTGCCGTTGGGCGATGCTTTGAATGTAGTGGAGATGGCATGCTTACCGTATCAATGCACTTTTTAGAGGATGTGCACGTGGTCTGTAAGTCGTGTAATGGTCAGCGTTACAACCAAAAAACTTTAGAAATTAAATATAAGGGTAAGAATATTGCCCAAGTATTAGATATGTCTGTTTTAGAAGCACGCGACTTTTTTGTGACGTTTCCGCGCATCAAAAAACGTTTGGATTTATTATGTGAGGTTGGCCTTGATTACCTAAAACTTGGTCAGTCATCAACAACGTTATCGGGTGGTGAGGCCCAGCGCGTAAAGTTGGTCAATGAGTTGGCCAAACGTGACCGTAATACCATGTATATATTGGACGAACCAACGACCGGGCTTCATAGTGTCGATGTTGAACGCTTGTTATTGGTGCTCAATAAACTTGTCGACCGTGGTAATTCGGTGATTGTTATTGAACATAATCTTGATGTGCTCAAGTCCGTTGATTATTTAATTGACGTTGGCCCTGATGGGGGCGATGAAGGTGGGACAATTGTTGCGGCCGGTACGCCAACACAGGTGGCAACATGTGCAAAAAGTATTACGGGTAAATACCTCAAGGAAGTTTTATGGAAAAAATAAGTGGAGAATTCAGTATGATTGCCATGAAAAAAACATTGTTAATAATCGGATTAGCTGCTTGCTTGTGCACCGATTCTTTGGTGGCTGGGAAACGAAAAGGTGAAGAAATTTCTTTTGGCGATGAAGATTCTGCCTATGCAGATGAGTCGTTTTCTCCGCGTAAAAAGCAACGAAATGAAGAATTAGAAGCAATAAAAGAGCCGGAGCTACCAATAATAGTTATCCCCAAGTTTTCTGGTGCTGATTGGGATTTTTCGATAGAGGCTTCTAGTGAAGAATCGGACAGCGATGAGGGTTGTGGTGCGGCTTTTTCTGAAAGCGATGAAGTTGCTATGGTATTTGCAAGGCGTGAACCAACAGCTGATGATGTTGCGTGCTGGTTTGATGCTATTTCCTCTGGTGATGTTGTTTTAGTCAAAAAATTTATGGCCGAAACTATGTTGGGAATTTCTGCCGATGATGGCGGTTCTATTGATCAGCGTAATTATGAGGCATTGACTGGTTTAACGGTTGCCATGTTGACAAAGAATTATCCAATCATGTCGCTCTTAATGGGTGCGGGTGCCGAAGTTGATGTTCTGTCCTCATGTGGTAAGTTGGCACCGGTGATAATATATGCCGCCACGGTTCCTTATCGTACGGATGATCTTGTTGGAGAAGCATTTGATGATTTGTGGCGTACTACTTTTTGTGACGAAACTTTATTAGACGAGGCCTTTAAGTGGGCGTGTCATTGTCCAAAAGCAGAAACGTTTAGAGATGCTTATATGTTTGCTCGTGCTGAAAATGATGAATATTGCACGCCGCGGATTTTAAGATCAGTGGAGTTTCGCATGTCTCCCAATCCATATCTTGTTGCATATTTGGCTGAAAAATTGGGGATTGGTGATTAAAACAATATTAAGAAAGCAAAGGACCTTTTTTATGAAGAATATAATATTAGCAATGGGGATCATTATGTGCGGTAGTGGGTCGAGTTTACATCCTATGGAATTAACCCCTATTGATAGGGTTTGTGCGAATTTGAGTGAAAACAATGAAATTATTTTACCGCGCGTTATAAAGCAAGAAGAAATTGATAATTGGTTTCAAGCTATTGAGCGGGGCAATGTCAGTCTTGTGAGAGAGTTGATGGTAAAACAATTATTAATTAACATTTGTAACGATCGTGGACTTACCGGTTTAATGGTAGCCATAAAAAATGCAAACGCTGATGTTGCTTTGTTATTGATGCGTGCAGGGGCTGATGTGCATGCTGAAGTTGTTTATGAAAATAGATATAAAGGGTTCAATGTTTTATGTTTTGCTATTGGGCGGGAGGGTGAACGTAATATGCGTGGTACCTACTTTGTTTCTTCAGTTGTTATACGTGAATTATTGGCTCGAGGGGTTAAACCTAATGTTCATTTTTCAACTTCTTTTCAGACAGCGACAAGATGGAATGCTGTAATTAATTGGCAAGGAAAGACGGCTTTGATGTTTTTTGTTGCGCATGTTCCTTATACTTGTGGTTGGGATGTTATAGCCATATGTGATTTATTATGTAAAGAGGCACCACAAAATGAAATAGAATTTGCGTTTAAAATGGCTTGTCATGTAAATCCTAATGATTGTTCACTTGAAAAGGCCTATGCTCAAGGTCGATTGCAACAAGGCCGCTCTGGTGGAGTTAACCCATTGGTTTTCGAGTATTTTGTCGAGAAATTAGGGCTGTCCCGTTCGGACGTTGTTATTATTTGAATGATTAATATTGGTTTGATTTGGGTTATGAAAAAGATAAAAATTAGACGGTTTATCGTAGCCATAATTATGGAGAGTTATTGTTTTTTGGGTGCCATGGAAGCACCATTGCCTGATGGTGTTCTATCGCAACAACTTTTGGAAGCCTCTGTGCTTGAAGCGTTAATGGCATTGCCAACGGGCAAGCGAGTTCCAACACAAGAAGAAATTGTACGTTGGTTTGATGCTATCGAAAAAGATAATCACGAGATCGTTCGTGAGCTGATCGCAACAACAACATTGGGAACTGTAGCCAAAGGATATCCTGATATCAATGTGTTTAATGAGGAAGGCTGGACGGGGTTATTGGTGGCGATTTGGGCTAAAAATACCGAAATGGCACAATTGTTATTGCGCTCAGGGGCTGATCATAGTTTATGTGCGCAAAAAGCAGGCGCAAATTACAGGTTACCGCCGTTGTTATTTGCCCTTATCGTTGAACGGGATCGTAATATTAAGGGGAAGTATTTTGTACGGTCAACCATTATCAAGGATTTGATTGCTCACGGGGCAAAATATAACGAACCTTTTCAGTATTCACAACAGTCAAAAATGGCGTGGGGATATGATTTTGATTGGTATGGGAAAACGCCCTTAATGGTTTTTGCCGCCCACGTTGCTCATGCCGATGGATGGGATGAATTCAATACGCTAGAATTATTGAGTAAGGATGCCGACTTTTTTGATTTAAGAACGGCTTTTGTTTTTGCATGCCATTGTCCACGAGCCCGTACGATTGCGCAGGCGGCTCAAGGATATGCTCAAAAGCGGAAATGTGCCGAGACTTGTCGGCGGCCAAATGCTTTGGTTGTTGATTATCTTGCCAATGCTATCAAAAAAAACGTTCCTGAATTGGATTGCAACATTCCTGTGCCAGTTGATTTTGCGGTAGCGGCTGGGCATTATGCTAAAGAGGCAATGGGAAAGAGTAGGGTTTGACTGAAATAAAGAGAAGCCCCGGCTGAATGCATTCAGCCGGGGCTTCTCTTTTATAAACTAGTAATTATTCTACTGCATAGATAATATTGCTTAAACTTATCCAATCAGGAGCATTATCGCCTCCTCCAACCCAATAAACACCACCATCGGGCGTTACGTCGATACGAATATTATTGCCAAATCGATTTGAGTTAAATACTAAACGTTGAGATGGGGCATATCCATTTTTTGGAAGTTGCGCTATTTTTATAAAGAACTGGTTGCCTGGTTTGCTTATTAGCGGATTTGATTTCACCAGCCCTTGCAACATAACAATTTTGCCTTCCTTGAAAATACTTACTGGACCCCATGACTCAGGATAATATTGAGCCCATGTGTTTTCTAGCGTTAACGTCGTTTTAATTGGCGCGGTACTAAATGCTATGCCAGCGAAACTTATATCGATAACCTCTTCACCTGTGTACAGTATTTTACCTGATGTAGATATATCAAGACGACTATTTTTAGTATTTACATCATTTGTGTTCTGGATATTAAAAATCAAGTTAGTTGTAGGGCGAGCTTCTTCTGGAAGCGTTCCAATGATGACGCCGGAAAGTCTTGAGAATGAATAGGCAGGAGATCCTTTAGCAGGCCGAGTCCGTGCGCGAGTTCCTTTTATAACACCGCTCAAAACTACAATGTTGCCTTCTTTGTTATAGGCTGGGCCTGCTTGAGGTGTTGAGGCTGGTTGCCATTTATTAGCGCTTGAACCATTAAGGGGAATTGGCTTTCCTGGTGTTGTGCTAAATATCATACCGCTTAAACTTAGCCAATCGTATTGGAGTGGATTTCTTACAAAAGTAGCACCGCCATCTTTAGAGGAATGATTGGTAATTACATCAAGGGTGCCGTCTTGCGCAAGATTTGCTTTATACGTTGTATCATGGTTGTTTAAACAAAAGCTTAGCGCGCCAGGAGGACGGTATGTTTCTGGGAATTGGACAAAGGGTTTGTTAACGTCAATCTTTTTAACTAGTCCTTGAGCAACGCAAAGTGTTCCTTGTTTTATAATTTTCGTTTTGCCATATACATCACCAAATGGTTGCGTTGTGCCGAGCATGCTTAATTGTGGCATGAGGTTCATTGCTAGGTCATTAAGATTATTTTTTCCGGATGTATAACTAACTGTTAGGCTTTTAAGTTTCGTGCCCCCTCCTTCAATTACACGAACAGTCTCCCTACCCCAGTTAAAGTTGGATGTCGAAAGGGTTAATAGTCCTTCGCTAACAGAAAGATATTTAGTGTTATCAGCTGTTTGAATTGTGACATTATCCACGAAAGTATTCGAAATCTCTGGTCGATTAGCAGGAATGGTTGCGATAAAATTCCACCTATAATTTTCATCTTCGGCTATGCCGAGCTCGCCGCTGGCTTTTACCACGAGATATTGTGTGTCCGTTATTTTAATAGGCTCGGTATATTCTTTGATGTCTGGTTTTTTCGATGGGGGGGCGAATTGTGCAAGCGCGGCTCCATGTGATAATATTGCCAATAATATGGTCAAACAAATTTTTTTAAGCGAGAACATAAGAAAACTCCTTTTTCAGTTCATTACGTTAATTAATCGATTTTTTTAATGGAAGTGTTAATTATTACATGCCTCTGATCCTTTTAGGTTTAGTGCGTGAGTAAAAACATTATCCATACATCTTTAATATAAAAATAGGCAATGTGCATAAGCAAGCATTTAAAAAAAATGGTGGGCGGAGCGTTAAATTGATAAATTCAAATAAAAAAGCTCACAAGTTGCCTCATGAGCTTTTTTATTTGAATTTAGTGTAATTGTATTATTGGTTGTACCATTTCACCGTCTCATATGGCTTAGCTAAGGTCTGCAGGCATTTTGTAGTTGTAGGGGTAACCCAACCAGATGTATTTTCTGCCAGTAGCCATGAAGAAGACCCGAATATATAGTGCTTGAGGCCATCCACCCCGGAATATTTCTCCGTAGGAAAGGTGATTATTTGGCTTGTATACCAAAAATAGGAAGAATCAGTTGTAATTGCTAACATTCCATTATTAAAGCCAAGGTATTTACCGTCCGCTACGAGAATTCTAAAACCTTTTGTACTGTGTATATTCAGTGTGCCTGGAGCAAACTGAAGGGTGAAATCGAATGTGAGTTTGCCTACGCAGTTATTTGCTATCATCTTCTCGGGGGTGTTTTTAGCTTTTACCAATGTTTTTTTTTCGGTATTATAAGC
The DNA here is from genome assembly GCA_964561585.1 of uncultured Pseudomonadota bacterium. GTDB lineage: Bacteria > Babelota > Babeliae > Babelales > RVW-14 > GWF2-38-10. The sequence continues at coordinate 2,420 of CAZLQB010000023.1, read as the reverse complement.
AAGACAATCATCACCACTGTATAGTATTTTTATTTGTATGGGGGGTGTCGCTGCTTTTTCAATCGCTGTTCGTTCTTTATTCAGTCGCGTGTTTCGAGTGTTGTTTGACTCAGCCGACGCAATATTGCCCAGCATTACACTCGCCACTAAGAATAAACCGATTTTTTTTAACGAATTCATAAAACTCTCCTTAATGAGTAAATAATCAAAAAATTCTTTTTTTGGACATTTAATCAGAGAGGGTAACTAGTTCATTTAAAGTCTCCTTGAATTTAAATGTGCCTTAAAATAATAGTAACTTATATTATTAATATACAATTAGTCAAAACAAGAAAGCAAGCGTTTTTAAAAAAAGGGGTTGGTGAGCAATAAACAGCCGCCGGAACGGCGGTGTGAAATAGAATTTATTGGTAAAAGGGGGCCGAGAACGGCCCCCTTTATGTATGATAACGTTATTTATAAGTTACGGGTGAAAAAAGGTCTCGCCCATGTGAATATGGTGAGGCGGCGGTGCAAGATGATGGCGTGAGTCCAAGGCGGGGAGAAATTCTATCCACCGTTTCTTGGGCGCTGCCTCTTGGGGTTTTGGCGAAAGTATTTATAATCCAGAAGTTGTATTGTTCTTTTGGTGTTATATAGTAACAAGTTTCTAGCGCGATAGCTTCTTGGCAATCAAGTTGAGCTCTTAAAGAGCGCATAATAAGATCTGTTTCTCGATGCGCGGTTTCTTGTGTAATAAGTTCTTGGGCAACCTTTGCTAAAATGGCTTCGATGTCGCCTCGTGAACACGTATCAATATTGCTTCCTGTTGATTCTTTGTTTATGGTGTAGATATCAAGTATTCCTATGAGGGTCTCTCGATATGTGCGTTGTTCTTCTTTGGTGCCTAGGCTGTTACGAGACTCAAGGCGAGCAATGATTTCGTTTATTGGGCAATAAAGTAAGACTATATGGAGTTTATCTCCAAAGATGTCTTCCATTAAGCGCCTATTTGCTTGTGTTGCAATAACGGTATCAACTATGATGTTTTCACCTTGTGAAGCGTCTAGATATATGGATTCAAAGAATTTTTCTTGATTGTCAAATGCATAAAGATTGCCCATTTCTTTTTCAGAGTCAGAACAATCATCTGATTGATCTAATTCTGATGAAGCGTCGGCAGAAGATTCATCTCTTGCTGCAGCGTCTTCGCGGTCTTCTTGGGCATTGTATTCATCAAGTGATGTTACTTTGAAATGGACGCCATATTGCTCTTCAAATAAATCAACAATTTCTGGTGTTACGGATGATTTGCCTGCTGATGTCGTTCCAGTAATGAAAATAACTCTACCAGGGGTAACTTTTTTTTCAGTAACAAAGTCCATTGCCGAAATATTACTCAGGCCAAAAAGTACGAAAATTGCGTAAAAAACGCCTAAAAATTGCTTGAGATCCATAAAAACCTCCGAAATGTTAGTGTTTATAATATTAATTTACACTTTCTATTCTACTTGAAAATTGAGTCTTGGTCAAATGGGTCGGGGTTTAATAGATGGCTTTCTTGCATTATCAGGGGGCTTTGCTATAATTTTTAAGGAGTTTTGCCCTGTTGTAAGGGCTTTTTCTCTTTTTTTATAAGCAAATAAGCAAAATTATAGATTAAACTTTTGGGGTTTTATGATAAACATTCGGATGCAAAATTTCGTAGAAAAATTTATTTCGATTTTTCTTTTTTGTTGTTTAGGCTTTTCTTTTTTGGGGGCAATGAATCGTAATGAATCGTGGGATCGAACCGATCGTTTATATGTAAAAATGGACAGAGAAAGACGTATTCAAGAAGCTCTTAAGGATCTTCGTGCACAGCGTGAGGCGGTGGTCGAAAAAATAAAACAAAAAGTGGCTCGCGATGAAGCGGATCGGGTGGCCACGATAGATGATTTTAAGAAGGATGATGAATATAAATCTTTGACAAAAAGCATTACAAAGTTATCTGATGGTGGTTTTATGTCGGTCATTAACGATAGAGTGACGCAGTCGATCGGTGACGTTGTTAGTGATAAGACCAAAACCGTTGTTGAGCGGCTGCTTGGCAGTACCGTTGATCTTTTCATAAGTCAGATTATAGACTACGCGTATAAAACAAAATTATGGATGTTTAACCAATCAAAGACACCGTTAACTCAAAATGAGCTTAAGAATTGGTGCGATATAATGGTTAACTGCATCGAGGGATTTGGTAAATTGGTTGGTGGTCAAGCTGGTTTTGAGTCACGCGGAAAGGACATGAATTCACGTGCTTTTGATGCAGAAGATCAATCGGGGAATAATCAAGATCAAATTCTTTGTGAATGCTTACTTAATCACTATGCGGCTCAATGTGATTATTATGCACAGATGATAGAACGGCGTAGGGCTTATTATAAAGAAGATTCAGAGGTTGC
>CAZLQB010000022.1:0-12720 GCA_964561585.1 uncultured Pseudomonadota bacterium | reverse complement strand
GGGGGAAGGTAAGGGTATTTACTGGTTCAAACTTGATTCAAGAACCGCTGCAACCGATCTTTCAACGTAGGCAGGTTCGTCAAGTTATGTAGAACCAACGGACCTTACTGCGCCAAAAGCAGAATTGGCTATTGAAGGTAATAATATCTGTATTAATGCATTAACAAATGCTGGTGCAGGTGCACTTGTTCCGGTCAAAGATGCAACAGACAGCGGCAACGTTTATGTTGATTTTGGCGGCGCAATGACCATTTCACAATTGCCAGTTGATGTTCGTACAGTCAGCTCATTCAATACCTCAGGTATTAATACAAGCATCCTTGCCAAAGAATGGAATGATTATGACATCGACGGCGTGTACCGTCCAACATGGTATAGCGGATATGTAAATCTTCCAAGCAATCAAGTCACTTTTGGTAGCAATTACGGTATCCAACCATATGGTTTGACCGCTGCTATGGTTGACGCAAACCCAACAACTTATGGGTTCTTCCGTTTACCAACAAGCGAAGAAATGACCGTTGCTTGGTTCTATCGCGATCCTCTTTTCCAACAATATATGAAGAGCCGTACACCAGCTACTCGCCCAGAATACATGATGTATGTTGGCGCTGGTAACGATGTTCAGCAATTGCGTGTTTCAGGCGCAACAGTAAACGATCCATTCTGCCTAGATATTTCAGGCGATGGTGCTCGTCCAATTGTTGCCCGTGTTCGCGAATTTGCAACACTTGCTTCAACACGTACACAGAAGTTTGTTGGCGAAGGTCAGCATGGTATAATCTTTGCTGAATTTGGTGGACGTTTTGGTCTTGGTAGTAACGAGTGGAATTCAAACTCACTCAACGCATGGAACGTACTTGGTGAAGATTATGTCACCATCGCTCCATTAGGCAACTGTACAATCGATCTTAACGAAGATGTTATTGTTGCTGACGATCTTCCATTTATGGCAATGAAGCGCAGAACAACCGAAGACTCTGCTTGGGGCTTTGGTTATCCTGCCGTTACAGACCCATTCAACACAACATCACATCGTATGACGATTCGTTCCGAAACAGAACGCGAAATCCGTGTTCTTGCTGGCACAATCCTCGACTTGAGTGGCTTTGGTCAAGGTACCGTACGTCAAGAAATTGCGTTCGGTGGCAAGGTCAAACTTGTTCTCGAAGAAGGCGCAGGAATTCGCTTCCCAGCAGCAGCCGATGTTGATGGTGGCGTAGTATTGTACTTTAACGACGAATCACAATTGGTTTTTGAAGGTATTAACGAAGCAATGACCGCTTCTCGTTATTACACCGCAGCCGATTCTGATGCTAACCGTATCAAGCTTCTTGGTAAAGGCCAAATTTGGTTGAACAAGAATGCTAAGATGAAGGTTATGGGCACAGCCTCTGTAGCCGTCCAAGCTGATGCAACAACATTAGCGACCGACATTACAATTAGCTTAGCTCGTCAATCACAATTCTTGATTGGTGATTCAACGCTTAACGGTGGTGCATTCCAAGTTGGTAATACAACAGCCGTTACTGATGCAACAATCGACTTTGCATTGATCATTAATGGTGCCGATGCATTGTTCCATACCGATCGTGAAGGCTTCTTTGGTCTTGGCGCAGGGCTTATCAATAAGCCAGGCAGCAAGCCAAATGGTGCCGCAGTATTAGCATCTAATCCTCTTCTTGTAACAACAGAAGTTGCTGAAGCGGCGTTGCTAGCTGAACAAGACTATAACTTAGTCGTTGGCAAAGCAAAGCTTGATGAAGATGGATTGCCTGTATTTAGCCCAGACAACCTTGGAACAACTCAAGATGATGGCTCAGAATTTGATTCAACAGCATGGCAAATCATTCCATTGCAAAACGTCAGAAATATTACGATGACGTTGACGAACGGTATTATTGAACACAAGAGCATCGTAACGGGTGCTGACAGTAATTCGTCATTGTGGGCAATTGGTAAGTTCAGCGGCAATGGTATTTTCAACCTTAATGGTGGATCAGGTGCTATTATTCGCGGTGGTGGTAACGTGATGCTTGTTCCTAGCACATTGCCTACAGATTACAGCTTTATACCTGTAAATATGTGGGATTATGTTGGAGCAATGGCAAACACCGGTGAAACATATTCAATCTTGGCATCAGCTCCTTCACTGAGTGCACGTGTTGCTGACTTATCAACAGACAATTACGCTGTAAACCTTACAACAGGCGTAACAAGATTCATCTTTACAACACCAGCTTCCTTGTTTGGTTTCCTTGGATACAAAGACTACAGCACGCTCGGTGGTACACGCTATGTAGCATTGGGCGCAACGCAATTTAACATTGTTGCTGGCTATGTAAACAAAGATACACAAAACGCAATATATCCAGTTGATATGACACGTATTATGCGTGTTACAAATCCAACTGTTTCAGCTGGTCGTGTAAGCGATGGCTTGAAGTATGGTGTATTGAACAGTGATGGATCTGGTAGCGTAAATCCTGCTACATTCTCTGTTCCTAGTTCAATTGGAACCTACTAATCAATAAAAACGGAAGTTAATGAGAGGGGACTTTCCCCTCTCATCCTCTCAACCTCCAGGGAGGTGCAGGAGGGAACGGCCTGCATAAGCTGAAATAAATAAGACAAAGATGGATCCTGAATCAAGTTCAGGATGACAAAATAGGAGAACTCAAAAATGAACAAAAAGATGGTAAAAAATAGTTTAATGGCTCTTGCCCTTTTGGGCGGAACAGCAATGGCAACCGATTTTCGTGCCCCATTGCCAGGCGGACCATTACGCTACGATTTTGAAAAAGTACAAAAAAACAAAAGCACATTTAATTTTTGGTCAACCGGCTACATGAGAGAAGCTGATAAAGCATTCATGAAGCATGGTTTTAACACAAGCCCACTCACCACATTAATTTTCGGCAAATCAGAATTTGTGATAGCCGATGCTTTTGCTGGTGGCAAGTTGGCCGACCAAGGTTTGACAGAATATAGCAACCCTCGCTTTTTCACGACAGCATTTGCCCCTCGCATATCGTATTCAGAGCGCGGCATGATGCTTGGCGCAAGCTGGGCTTATCCAGTATGGGCAAATAAGGGCCGTGTGGGTATTCGTGGTTCAGTTCCTCTTCGTGCAATCAAAGTTGAAAAAGATGACGAGATGGAACACGCTGTAACAGGCATGCAGTCAGATGTTGTTAAAAGTGGTACAAGAAAAACAACTATTGGCGCAGGTGGCGTGGGCACAGTTGTTCGTGATGTGACCTCATATAAAGTAGATCTTTTAAAGAACATTAAGAAGCTTGATGCAGCTGGTAATGTTACCGGTTTGATTTCTACGGATGGTACCGGTAAAGTTGATGTGAATGGTTTTATATATAGCGCCGCCATAGCCGCCGTTGGTAATAATCCCGCTAACACTCCTTTTGTTTTTGTTAAGGCAAACCCAGGCAAGACGCCTCTTGGTGGTGCGGTAATTGCAACTACTGCTGCTGATAATCAGGCCGCTGCCGCCAGCTTCGGTGCTAACACCGCTATTAAGTATGATGACAATGCTGCAGCAATAACAGGGCTTGCGGGTGGATTTACGGGCGCTGTTGAAACCGGTTTTTCTCCAGTAACTGCTGTCGATTATGCAGCTGGGCTCGCTGGCGATACTTCCGATTGGTGGATAACAACCGTTCACGTAGCAAACGGATCAACAATATCTGACGACAGAGTCAAGGCTATTGATGCCCTCATTGATGGCAATACGCAAGAAGTTGGACAATCCTTGGCTGAGCGTGGTTATGCATTCCAAACATATCAGCTCACCGGACTTGGCGATACAGATCTTGACCTTTTCTACAGCCATAATTTCTCCGATCGTTGGATGGGTGAAGTTTACGGCGGTTTGGTAATTCCAACCGGCGCTGGCGACAAGTATTATGGTAATCCATATCGCATGAACTTAGGCAACGGCGACCACTTTGAACTCAAACTTGGTGGCAAACTTGCTTGGGCAACATGCAAATGGATGGACCTCAAGGCCGATGCGCATTATAACTTTGCTCTTGAAGCAACTGAACATCGTATGGCTGCATTTACGGGCGCAACAGTCAAGAATTTCGGTCCAAAGGCCGATGCTGATGTAAGCTGGGGTCGTTTTGTAGGTAGCATCGATGCAACATTGTATCATCCAAAGACCAAGGATATTGCAACAACATTTGGTTATGAAATCAATTATAAGACCGAAGATGATATAACCTTCAAGCAAAAAACAATGCAAAATGATTTGCTTGGGAAAAAGACCGTTGGTGGCGTTCTTACGGCCAACCCAGTTGCTCTCAGTGACAAAGTTGCTCGCATGAACACGGAACAAATCATTCACCGTGCTTATGTTGAAGGCAGCTATGTTTTCAGCAAGTATTTGAGCATGCGTGTTGGTGGCAAGTACACCTTCGCAGGTCAAAATGCTCCATGTGAAAGTGAAGCATACACCGGGTTTAATGTTAAGTTTTAAGTGATTTAAAATTTAGCAATATTTTAAGAAGGGCCGACGTGGTAAAATACGTCGGCCCTTCTTCTGTTGAGCCCCCATTCCATCCAATCTTAACAATTACCTTATTATTTTTTATCCTTTATCCTTCGGTCTTCCCAGACAGGGGTAGGAGACTGTTTTGCAACAGCCTCCTACAACCTCCGTGCACAAAGGGGGCGCAGCCCCCTTTGATCCCAGCCTTGCGTACGCTCGCAAGATGCGGCTCAAAGATTCGCCTATAGCTCGCGTCATGTTATGATGCGTTATTCCATTAATCGGGAAATTGAGCGAATCAAGGACTCCGGCGCTTGCTTTGCCGTTGCAAGTTGTGTTACATTATTTTGATAGTAATCAAGACAAACGGAGGTTGATTGTGATAACGCCAGAAATTATTGAAGAAGTAAAAAAACGTTTAGTCGCTGCCTATAAACCATTAGAGATTTATCTTTTTGGGTCATATGCCTGGGGAAGCCCAACAGAAGATAGTGATCTAGACTTGTTGATAGTGGTTAAAGAATCTTCTCAAAAAAGGTATATGCGTTCATTTGAGGCTTCTGATGTTTTACAGGATTTAGTTATACCCAAAGACATTATTGTTTATACCAAAGAAGAATTTGATCAACGAATGCATGATAAAACAACGCTTTGCTATAAAATAAAAACAGAGGGGAAGGTTATATATGCACATGCATGAAGAATGGTTGTTAAAGGCCCAGAATGACCTTCGTTCGGCAGTAAAATTAGCCAGCGATCCTGAGATTATTTTAGACACTTCAATTTATCATACTCAACAGGCGGCAGAAAAGGCGTTTAAAGCGTTTTTAGTATTTAAAAACCAACCAATTAAACGTGTTCATGATCTCGAATATCTTCTTGAGTTATGTCGTTGCTTAGATCAACGCTTTAGTGTTCTTCATGATTGTGCCAAATTTTTACACCCATTTTGTTCTGCTTTTCGGTACCCGGATGATATTTTGGTTCCCGAGCAGCATGAGGTTGAAAAAGCAATTAGCTGTGCTAAAAAAATAGTCGCTTTTGTTAAGAAAATTACATATGAAAAACAAGATCCGACCGAGTCGATTTTTAACGTTGATATCAAATAAGCTTTTGCTTTTCTGCTTCTGCACAAACCCCTTAAATTTAATTGATGACGCCGTTAATCGGGCGATCGAGAGAAAACAAACCCCCGGGGCAGTTGTGTTGGTCGGGCATAAGGGGCGCATTATTTACCATAAAGCCTTTGGCATAAAAATCGCCGAACCCGAGCCGGTTGCAATGACCCTCGATACCATTTTTGACATTGCCTCATTAACCAAACCAATGGTGACGGCGCTATTGGCCGTTAAAATTATTGAGATGGGGCGGCTGCAATTATCTGACCCCATAGCCAAATATTTGCCCGAATTTAATGTACCCGACAAAAAAGAAATAACCCTTGAACAAATATTAACCCACAGGGCCGGATTTTCGGCCGACCTTGCATGCGCACCATGCGGGGAGGGTAAAGATGCCTGTGTGAAATTCATTGCCCAACGGCCGCTTATTTTTGCTCCCGGCACGCAATACCTTTATGCCTGCCAAGGATTTTTTGTGCTGGGGGTTGTGGTCGAAAAAATTATGGGCAAGCTGCTCGATGTTTTGGCACAGGAATATATTTTTGTGCCGCTGCGTATGGCCGATACTTCATTTTGCCCCGGCCCGGTATTTAAAGACCGTATTGCACCAACCGAAAAAGTTGACGGTGTTTTATTGCACGGGGTGGTTCATGATCCGGCCGTTCGAGCATTAGGTGGCGTTGCGGGTAACGCGGGGGTTTTTAGCACCGCGGCCGACTTGGCTATTTTTTGCCAAATGATGCTTAATGGTGGTATTTATAATGGGGTGCGTATTTTGGATGAGGCAACGGTTAAGCAGATGACGTCCTTTAGGGAGGTGCAGGAGGGAACGGCCTGCGTTAAATGTCCATTCAATCAAGCACGAGGTTTGGGGTGGGATATTAACACCAAGCAATCATTTGCTCGCGGCGACTTATTTCCGGTCGGCACGTCGTATGGGCATACCGGTTTTACCGGTGTTTCGCTGTGGCTTGATCCAGCCTCTCAAACATTTGTCATTTTTTTGAGCAACCGATTATACCCTGATGGCAAAGGGGATGTTAAAGAGGTGCGTTCAAAAATTGCAACGATCGTTGCCGAATTGCAAATGAACAAGGAAATTGATTTTCATAGTTAAGATGGATCCTGAACTAAATTCAGGATGACAGGTGGCGGGCAGGCCCATTCGACTGCGCCCTAAGAAGGGCTACGCTCAGGGCGAACGAATCTTAATACACCCGTTTGTGGTGAGCGAAGTCGAATCCACTACCCGTAGGGTGACGGGTAAATCGTGGCAGGCAAAAACATCCAACATGACAAAATGTGCAAATTATGGCATCGCTTGCCAATAACCTATAAGCTAAATAGTAGTGATAAAATATTTTTTACCGTGGGGGTTATGGTGATTAATAAAATTGGTACACGCATTTTTCTGTTTTTTGTGTTGCTTCTCTTAACCACAAAACAAACAAGCTTTGGGAATTATATTGAAGAGCAAGTTGTTGCAGTCGTTGATGTGCGGCAGGTGCACGAGCTTGCGCTACAAATAGAAGCTATTAGCCATCGCGATATTGATCATATGGATGAGGATGGGCTTATTGCTTTGCTGGCGGTATTAAAGCGTGATTTACTTGGCCGTTTTTCGGCCATAGCTTTTGGTCGTGTCGATATTTACCGTAATTCGCAAGCGTTGCAAGTTGTTGGGGCGGCATGGAGAAGATGTCGCGATGCAATTGAGGGGCGGCTTTTTGTGCTGAATGAGGTGCATGAAGAATTTGCTTTTAATAATGAGGATGAGTTTCCTATTCCTCGTCCGATAAGGCTTATGCGACAATTTGCTATGGGGCCGGTTGAATTTGCGGTTGCATATCCACGATAAGGTTAAGTTTCTTTTGTGTTCGCAAGCAATTTAGTTTCAGCCTTTTGCATAATTTTCCATTGCTCATCGGTCAAATGATCGTGACCCAAAAGGTGGGCAATTCCATGGGCAATGAGGACCACAAGGTGTTCCCTAAATGGCCGCGCCCATGTTTTTGGCGCATCGGTCATTGCATATTCGAGTGAGATAACAATGTCCCCCAAATATTTTTCTTCATCAGTTCGAGCATTGATTTTTTGCCCCGGTTTAAGCTTGGGATAATAGGGGAACGAGAGCACGTCAGTCGGTTTATCTTTCCCTCTAAATTTTTTGTTAAAGGTTCGGATGCTTTTATTGGTGGTCAAAAGGACGCTGACCCCAAAATCAGGGTACCCAGCAACACCGAGCATTTCTTGAACTTGGTCGCTCAGGTGTTGCGTATTAACAGGAATTTTTCGTTGGCGATTTTTTATAAAGACCATGGTTTTTATCTATATTTTTATTCGTTGAATAATTGTTGTCATAAGATCGTGGTATTTGGCAACGTTGCTACTTATGAGTGCTGCAACCTCTTCTTTGTATATATGTGAAGTCATATTGCGACTTTCAGCCATGGCAATTGCGTTGTTAGTTTCTTGTTCGCTTATTAGTCGAGCCTGGCATAATGCACGAAAAATTGAGCGAGGACTTTTTATGGGCAATTCAATTTTTTCAACCGTTTCTAGATAATCTTTTAAATATTTCCAAAATAAATCACAGCAATATTCGAACCGTTGGATCATTGAGTCTCTAACCGCTCGGTTCATTTCTTCTCGTGTTGGGTAAATATCCTTGAACCCTGTATTGTCTGGGGAAAGCTGCTCGGCTCGTGAGTGACTTGCGATTGACACTTCGAGGGTTTGTAGTGCTTGGTATAAATATGCTTGTTTGGTGCTTAAGTTTTCCATTCTATCCAATCCTTTTTTATTTCATCGAGAAAGTCTTTAGAAACCGTTTGAACATCAACTACATCAACAAAAAGTGGTATGGTTGATTCTTCGATGTCAAATTTAATATTGGCTAGCGTCAGATGCTCTATTGGCGTCCCATTATCAAGTGCAATGTCGGCGTCGGCGCCTTCCCTGTGTTGCATTCGCGCTCGTGATCCATAGAGATAGATTTTGCATGATGGTAAATGCGTCTGTATCGTGTCGATCAATAATTTTTGATATGTAGGATTTATGGACGTTTTCATTTACACCTTTACGTGAGCAACGAGCGTTTCATTTTCTTCAACCATCGACGATTCAGTTATGATCTTGGTGTCAAATACAATGCTTCCTGCCTTGGTAATGCCAATAATAATGCGTTCAAGCCCCTTAAGCCCGTCGAGAAGCTTTTGGTCTTCGCTGTGAATGGTGAGTGTTTTAAGGTCAGCTTTGAGGGATAATTGGCTTTCGCTTTTAAGTTTTCTGACCGCCCCAACAATTTCAACCACCTTATTTCCAAGCGTAGCACTTTCGGCAAAGTTAAATGTATAAAGGGCAGGATCGAGTAGGGTAATATGCAAAGAAACTTCGTCTTTATTTTGCTTGAACAATAATTGATATAACGTTTCGGTTATGTGAGGCAAAAATGGAGCAAAGAGCTGTAATATGCCAAAGCCAACGTTATGTAAGGTATACCGTGTTGCAGCAATTTGGGCTTCGCTGTAATTTTGTGGATTGAAGAATTGGTCTTTAACCAGTTCCAGGTAATTATCGCAAAAAATACCCCAGAAAAATTGCTCAACGCTTTCAAGCGCGCTGTAATATTCATAGCCATCATAACGCTTGATATATTCTTTGACCGTTATTGCCAGGTGGTGAAGCACCCATTCGTTTATTGGGTCAAGGGTTGGGGTTTCTTGGGTCGGTTTATAATCGGCAATGTGCTGGGAGCTAAAGCGGAGGGCGTTCCATAATTTAGTGATTAATCGTTGGCCTATTTTGAGCTGGTTTTCGCTAAACGCGGTGTCGGTTCCTAGGCGTGCGCTGGCCGACCAATAACGGATAACATCGGCTGGGTAGGTGGCCAACAAAACTTCGGGCGCCATTTTGCTATTTTCTTTGGATTTTGAGATTTTTTCTTTACCTGCAAGCACGTGTCCCGAGATAACAATGTCTTTCCAGGGGATGGTGTTATGGTGAAAATGGGCTTTTACAATGGTATCAAATGCCCAGGTGCGAATGATATCGTGCGCTTGTGGGCGGATGCTCATGGGTAATGATAACTGGTCTGGCGATTCTTCGGGCCAGTTCATATTAATTTGCGGGGTGAGCGACGAGGTGTTCCAGGTGTCCATAACATCGGTTTCTGGGATAATGTTTGAGCTGCCACATTGAGGGCAGGTCTCGCCCGGGTAAGCTTGTTCTTGAGGGTCGATTGGTAATTGGGCTTTTTCGGCGAGCATTACATGGGCGCATTGGCCGCAGTGCCAGACTGGAAAAGGGATGCCATAAAAGCGTTGGCGCGAAATGCACCAGTCCCAATTAAGGTGTTCAACCCAATCTTTGTAACGAGACTTCATAAAGTCTGGGTACCAGTTAATTTCGTCGCCGCGTTTTAAAAATTCTTCTTTATAGTCCAATATTTTGACAAACCATTGCGAAAGAATTTGGTATTCAATTTCTTGTCGGCAACGTTCGTGAGTGCTGACCGCATGGGTAATTGCCTTTTGCCCGGTAAGCAGTCCGGATTCTTTGAGTAATTCGATAACCTTTTTACGGGCTTCGTGGACCATAAGGCCGGCTAAGGGTCCGCTCGCTGGGGTCCATTTGCCATCAAGGCCAACGGCCTGAATAAACGGTAATTTGTGTTTTTTGAACCAGAAAATATCGGTTTGGTCGCCAAAGGTGCAGCACATAACAAGGCCGGTTCCCTTTGCCGGGTCAACCTTTTCGTCGGCCAATACGGGGACTAATTGTCCAAAAACGGGGACGGTGGCTTTGGTGCCAATAAGGTTTTGATATCGTTCGTCGTCCGGGTGGCAAAATACAGCAACGCAGGCTGGTAATAATTCTGGGCGGGTGGTTGCGATGGTTACCGGTTGGCCATTTATGGTAAAGGTAATATCGTTAAATTGTGACGAAACGTCGGCGCTATCAAGTTCTGCTTGGGCTACCGAGGTTCGGCAGGTGGTGCAATAAAGCGAAGGTTCTTGTTTGCGGTAGATAAAACCTTTTTTGTACAGGTCAATAAATGAATATTGCGAAGTTTTGCGGGCTTTGTCCGAAATAGTTGAATAAAGCTTGGTCCAGTCGATGGATAATCCGAGGCTGCGCCATAATTTTTCAAACTCTTTTTCGACCAATTCGGTTTCTTTTAAGCATAGGGAAATGAATTCTGAGCGTTTGAGCATATGGGCTTTAAGGGCATGTTTTTTTTCGACAAAGCGTTCGGTGGGCAGTCCGTTATCGTCAAAACCCATGGGATAAAATACGTTAAACCCGCGCATGCGTTTATAACGGGCGATAAGGTCTTGATGGGTATATGAGAATACGTGGCCGATGTGCAACGAGCCCGATACGGTTGGCGGTGGGGTGTCGATGCTTATGGTTTGTTTATCGTCCCGGTGCTTATATTCGTGAATTTTTTCTTGGTCCCAAAGTTCTTGTGCTGCTTTTTCACAAGCGGCACTTGCGTACAATTTATCCATTTCCATGAGTATTTTGACCTTCTTTGTTATCGCGGATCAAGTTTTCAAGTGCCAGAGGCTCTTTTCTTGTCATGCTGAACGTGATTCAGCATCCATCCTGATAATAATTTATTTAGCTTGTCAATTCAACCGATTTATCCGCTAAAGATGGACCCTGAATCACGTTCAGGGTGACAAAAAAGGATAAATTTCATTTATAAATGTAGCAAAAAACAGAGCGGTTGTCGCCTAGGGGTTGGGTGGGGAGAGCCCACAGCTTATTTTTTGGTTGCTTCAAGCCTTGTTGTAACAAGTTGCATAAGATTAAAGTAATTGGGAATTTGTTTGCTGATTTGCTCGGCAAGATCTTCATTGTAGCCATGTGAGGTAAGGTTGCGGTCTTCAATGAGGTTTATGCATGTTTCAAATTCTTCTTTAGTAACTATTTTTGCATTAAAGCATTCTTTAAGAACGGCCTTTGGTCTGGCAAATTCAACTTCAATGCCTAAAATAACGCGAAGATGATCTTTGAGATATTTCCAAAAAGTATCAACGCTATATTCAAAGCGTTGAATGATGGAGTCTCGAAGTTCTTGATAATCGGTATATTCTTTAGCCTCAAGTTTGTGGAGAGATTTTTCTAGGGTTTTGAGTGCTTTATTAAGGGTTTTTTGGCGAATAATTAATTTTTCCATAAAATTCCCTCTTTTAAGATCATTGACTGCATTTTTTCAGAGACAGCATTAAAATCGACGATATCAAATTTGGAAGGAATATCGGTTGCATTGAGGACCTCGCGTATTTCGCCAATGGCCGCTCTTTTTAACGGTGTTGGTGTAATAAGTGCAATATCAATATCTGAGCCATGAATATTATGGCCTGTGGCCTGAGAACCAAAAAGATAAATTTTTGCCTGCGGCTGCAGAGCTATAATAAGGTTAATGATTTTTTGTTTAGATTGTTCGTCGATACTTGGTGGCAGAACCTTTTTCTCCATAGCTTCTCCTTAAAAACTCCTGTATTAGATAAGAACCCATGCTTATTGGGTAATGTAGCAAAAAGCAGGGCGGTTGTCGCCTGGTCGATTTGTGTCACAACTGGATCGTGCTATACTGACTTTAGTCATTAACCTAAAAAAGAAGGGAAGTCGGATGGAAAAAGACATTGTTATTTTAGGTCAACTTATTATAACACCATTGCTTAAGGCCCAAAAAACATTTGAACAGGCTCTTAAAGAAGCATCGTCTGATCTCGAGCGCGATGGGGCAATACAACGATTTGAATATACGTATGAACTTGTATGGAAAACACTTAAAAGGATTCTTGTTTTTAAGGGAATTGAGGTTAATAACCCACGAGATGTTTTTCGTGAGGCTGCGCTTCAGGGTCTTATTGATGATCCAATGGTATGGTTTACCTTTTTAAAACAAAGAAATCTAACCGTTCATACTTATAATCAAGATTGTGCTGATGAAATTTTTGCATATCTTCCTTTGTTTAAAGAAGAACTTTGCAAAGTTGTAAATATGATAATAAAGTTGTAAAAATATGAAGAATATTGCATTAAATAATGCTGAAATTAGTATCATAAAAAATA
>CAZLQB010000021.1:7414-12820 GCA_964561585.1 uncultured Pseudomonadota bacterium | reverse complement strand
TCAAACGCTTGTGGCTGATAATGCTAAAATAAAAAACATTCTTGGCTGGCAAGCAAAATATTCAGATTTGGATGCCATGATGCGATCGGCTTATGAGTGGGAAAAGAGGAGAGTGAGGTATGATACATGATGTGGGTATTAGCGATGTTGTTATAAGGCATAAAAAGTTTTTATTTTTTCTATTCTTTTTATCGTTTGCTATCCGAGCGGCCGTTTTTATGGGGTATTTTGGCAAGAATGAAAATTATTGGCAGGTTGATTCGCAGACGTATCATCTTGTTGCTCAACAAGTGGCTCAAGGCAATGGATTGGCTTCTGCCGATGGAAGCCCCCATTTTTACCGGCTTCCGGGCTATCCAATTTATCTAGGTTTATTCTATTATTTGTTTGGCGTTGATACAAAAAAGGTTCTGTGGCCACAAATTGTAGTGGCATCAGCAATTCCTATTTTGGTTTTTTTGCTATCGATGATGTTGTTTCCCGGTGTCCTGCTTGTTGCCAAATGCGCAGCATTATGGGCGGCTATTCACCTAGGTTTTGTTCTTTTTTCTAGTTTTTTTATGACTGAGTCGTGGTTTCTCTTTCTGTTTTTGCTGTTTTTGATATTTTTTCTTTCAGGGTTACATTTGTTCTTTTGTCGGCATAAAGATGGCAAGCCTTCTACCGTTTATGAATCGTTTAGTCCACCGTGTTCTTTGTTGTTTCCCGAGCCGGCCATTATGGGCGATTCGTATATTCGTTTTTGCGATAAATGTTCTTCGTTAAACACAAAACACAAAGCGGTTAATATACAATTAATTGAAGGCGATCCGGCAATTAAAGCAATGTTTTTAGCGGGTGTTTTTCTAGGGTTGGCTTCAATGTTTAGGCCGGTTGGCCATTATCTTTTAGTTCTTGCGGGCCTTATGCTTCTTTTTTCAAATGATTCATTGAGTCGTAAGTTTGTTAAGTTTTCAACGCTTGCATTTGCTTGGTTATTACCGGTTTCTTTTTGGTTGGTAAGAAATTTTATATTCACTGGCCACTTGTTTTTTCATACACTTCCTGGCGGCCATTTTTTATATCTCTCGGCCGCTCGTGTTGCCATGCATACACAACATTGTTCTTATCAAGATGCTCGGCAAAACCTGCAACGTGAGGTTCAGCATGAATTGATCAAAAAAGAGCGGGAGCTGGGTAGACCTTTACTCGAAATTGAACAGTGTCAGGTACACGAACATCTTGCCATTAAATATTTTAGGCAGAGCCCATTGATTGCGGTGAAAAATTGGTGCACCGATATGTTTCGGACGATGTTTTCTTTATACTCATCCGAGCTTTTATTTTTAGATGCTGGTCGCCAATCGATTGATTACTTTAAAAAAGAACGGTCGTTATGGAATATGTTTGAGCGATATTTGTTTTCAGATACTGATTCTTGTGTGTTAAATGTTGTTGTGTGGAGCGAGATCTTTCTTTTTATCATTATGTTATTTGGGGTTCTCGGATATCTGGTTAAGGCCGTATTGAGTTTGTTGCGAGGAAAAAATGAACCTTTATGCGTATTTGGCAAATGCTTGCCCTTTATTGCTTTGTTTATAGTCATAGCGCTTTCTGGTGGCTATGCACGCATGCGTTTGCCCATTGAACCATTATTGATAGTCCTTGCGTGTGCGTTTTGGGTTAAGCTGCTTAAAACCAAAGGAAAACATGAATAAGGTGCGTCAAAAAAGAGCCCTGATTATTGGTGCTGGGCCGGCTGGGCTTACCGCTGGTTACGAATTTGCTAAAAATCATGGTTTTGCGGTAACGATTATAGACAAAGATAGTCTGATTGGTGGTTTGTCAAAAACAACCGAGTATAAGGGCTGCCGTTTTGATATTGGGCCGCATCATTTCATCACCGAGCACAAACATATTGAGCTCTGGTGGAAATCGATTATGGGCGCTAATTTTATAAAGCTTAAGCGCTTTACCCGTATTTATTATAAAAAAAGATTTTTTCATTACCCGCTCCAACCGCTCAATGCTGTTACCAATTTAACGTTGCTCGAATGTGTGCAAAGTGTTGGAAGTTATGCAAAAGCCTGCTTATTTCCTGTCCGTAACGTTGTATCTTTGCAAGATTTTTTTGTGAATCGGTTTGGCTACCGTTTATTCTCAATGTTCTTCAAAAATTATACCGAAAAATTATGGGGAATTCCCTGCGAGAAGATTTCTGCCGATTGGGCGGCGCAACGCATCAGAAATTTTTCTTTGTTTAAGGCCATATTTTTTGCTTTTTTTGGGCGATGGTTCAAAAAACATGCGCCACGGACTATTCAGGACGAATTTTATTACCCAGCACATGGTGCTGGCACATTATGGGAGCGCGTTGGGTTCCATATAAAATCTTGTGATAATTGTTCTATTGGGTTATCTGAAAAAGTGGTGAGTTTTGAGCATAACAACAAAACCATTAGCGCGGCATTGACCCAAAAACTCAACCGCTATGAGGCCGATTATTTTTTCTCAACGATGACTCTGTGTGATTTGGTTCATTCGCTTGATCCATTACCTCCGGCAGTTGTTTTGCGTGCGGCAAAGACATTGCGATGTCGCAGTCTTATTGTTATAAACTTGATTGTGAATAAAGCTGATATTTGTCCTGATCACTGGCTCTATATTCATGAACAAAGGGTACAGCATATTCGCATGGGTAATATGAACAATTTTTCTCTTAAAATGGTAGATCATCCAGATCATTCGGCATTAAGCTTCGAATACTTTTTGTTTGAAGGTGATCCATTATGGAATATGACCGATGCTGAATTAGTTACTTTATGTAAGCATGAATTTGGGCTTCTTGGGTTGGCCAAAGAAGAGGCTGTTCTTGATGGCATGGTAATGAGAACAACCGATGCCTACCCAATTTATGAAGAAAACTATAAGGAACAATTGAATATTGTTCGTTCATATCTTAATCGATTTGAAAATTTACAGCTTATTGGCCGGAATGGAACCCATAGCTATAACAACATGGATGTTGCCATGTTGTCGGCCATGAATGCTGTTTCTTGTGTTATTGGGCGTGAACGATTATATAACGATAAAATAAATCAGCCACAGGCCTTTTGAATTATGTGAAGGTAATTTTATGTGTGGATTTGCGGGTTTTATTAATGTTACGCAACAAGGTTTTGTGACCGATGAATCCTTATTGAACAAAATGCAGGAAACGATTGCTCATCGTGGACCGGATGCCCATCGTATATGGAAGTCAGATGAGCACCAAATAGGGCTTGCATTTAGGCGCTTAAGTATCATCGATCTTTCTGATGCTGGCATGCAGCCAATGTTTGATAAAGAGCGGTCGGTTGGTGTTTGTTTTAATGGAGAAATTTATAATCATGCCGATGTGCGCCGCGAATTAGAGGCTCTTGGTTATTGTTATCGTTCAAATTGTGATACCGAAACGATTATTTATGCCTACAAGGCATGGGGAATTGCGGGCATAGAAAAATTAGAGGGGATGTTTGCCATTGTCCTGTATGATTTTAGTAAGCGTCAATTGTACCTCATTCGTGATCGCATTGGTGTTAAGCCATTGTATTTTTCATTGCAGGGCGGGGTCCTTTCGTTTGCTTCAGAGATTAAAGCGTTGTGGCAATTGCCGTGGATGAGAAAAGAACATTCCTCATATGCCATGTACCACTATCTGACATTTATGGTTACGCCGGCCCCCTTTACGATTTATGAGGGCGTGTATAAGTTGCCAGCAGGTTTTTATGCAATGCTTGATGAAAATAAGCGCGTAACGTTCAAGGAATGGTATAACCCAATAACAAAAATTACCGATGCCCAAAAACGGGAATTTGCGCGTGAAGATTTTTGTATAGAAAATATCCGCGACCTCCTTGTTAAATCTACAAAAAAACGGATGGTTTCCGATGTTCCTGTTGGTGCTTTTTTGTCCGGCGGTGTTGATTCAAGCTTAAATGTCGCGCTTATGGCAGAATGTGTTGGCAAGGTGCAGACCTTTAATGTTTCTTTTATTGACGGTCCCGAAAGCAATGAAGCACATTGGGCCAGGCTGGTTGCGCAAAAATTTGATACCGATCATCACGAGATTTCCATTTCTGAAAAAGAGGCTTTTGCGTTTTATGATGATATGGTTTATCACCTTGACGAACCACTTGCCGACTGTGTTTGTATCCCTTTCTATTTCGTTTCTAAGCTTGCGCGAGACCTGGGAATAAAGGTGGTACAAGTCGGCGAAGGGGCCGACGAGTTATTTTTTGGGTACCCAACATATGCGCAATATAAACGTGTGCACGACGCCGGATATGCAGCATCGCAAAAATTTGTGCCAGCATTTTTCAAAAAGGCGTTACATACATTATCTTCTCCGTTGTTAAAAAATCATGGCGAACGGTTGGCCGTTCTTGATAATTGGGCGCACGATAAGCATTTATTTTGGGGTGGTGCGCTTGCCTTTAACGAAGCTCAAAAGCGACAAGTTTTTGCCGGTATTGAACGGCATATGCCAGAAAGTCGTGATCCTATTATCGACCAAATTATGGGTGGCTTGCGCCATGAATATGATACCGGAGTTTTTGTTGACTACCATTTACAAAAACTCAAAGAACAAGATCCTCAAGCCGATTTTTGTAAGCAAATGCTGTATTTAGAGCTTAAACAAAGGCTGCCAGAATTATTGTTGATGCGTGCCGACAAAATGTCTATGGCGGCGAGCATCGAGGCCCGCGAGCCATATTTGGACCATAAGTTGGTTGAATTTATGATGCATGTGCCGGCCGAATTGCGTTTTAAAAATGGCACAACCAAATATCTGTTAAAGAAAATTTGCGAAGGTATTTTACCCGAGGCGGTGATTTATCGTAAAAAGGTTGGTTTTGCAGCCCCGACCGTTAAATGGTTTAGTGAAGGTAATTATTTTCCTGCCTACTTTGAAAAAATGGATATTCAGGCACAGGTGCGTGGCGATATGCCTATTATTCCTGCAATATTAGGCAAAGAAAATACGACGGTACATTCATCGAGTTTGGCCGTCCAAAAGTGGGTATTGCAAAATATGTGGGCACTTAAATGAGTAACCGATTATGATGACACTACACAAAAAAGAAATGGCGGTCCTTATTATTGGGAGCCTTGTTTTTTTGAGTTTATCGTTGTTATTGCAGGGGTATGTTTCTTCGGCCCATCCGTTTTGTGAGATTGATTCTTCGGCCTATTTGCGTAACGGTTTTTTGTTATATAAATATAATACATTCTCGCCTATTCATGCCCTTCAATCATTGCCAATTTATGCCTTGGGGTACCCTTTGGTTATAGGTTTTATATATAAAATATTAGGACCCTGCTCAATGCATGTAATTGGAGTTCAGGTCTTGCTGGCAATGGTTTCAGGGTTATTGCTTTTTACTG
>CAZLQB010000021.1:0-7404 GCA_964561585.1 uncultured Pseudomonadota bacterium | reverse complement strand
TCTTGTTTATGGATTATGGTCAATAAATCTCGGTGTTTTGGTTTTTTCACACTTTATTTTGGCTGAGATGTTTTTAATTTTTTTTCTTATTCTATTTTTAGAACGGGTATCGGTTTTTTGGGTTTCTGGAAATATGCGGGCATTGGGTTTTGCTGGTTTTGCCCTAGGGTGTTCTGTGTTAATGAAGGCGGCTGCTCTCTATTTTCCCCTTATAGTACTTGTTTTTTTGTGGTTTAAGGGTACACCATCCTTTAAGGTGTGGCTTAAGCGTGGCATTGTTTTTATGGTTCCGTTTCTTTTGCCGATTTTTGCTTTTATGATGCATAACAAAATTGTTTTTGATCAGTTTCGTCTTACCTATATTGATTCTTATAATCTTTGTGCGTTCTTTTATTCTCAGGTTCTGGCGCATGATCATGGTACAACGTGGGGTTTAGAAATCGCTCAATTAGAAAAAAAATGTGCGGCAAATGGGCAGAATTTTGATGCGATTAAACAACAATTTTTACAAGATTTTTCCACACGGCCATGTACGTTTGTTCTGATGTGGTTGAGGAATGTGGCTAAAATCTTTGTGGGACTTTATTCAACCAGCCTTAAAACCCTGGTGAACGACAATATTCGAGGCGGGGAGATTTCTTATTTTAGGATGCAGGGTAATTGGTTGCAAAAGGCTGGGGCATATATTACCGCTGGCGCTCCTTATCCTTGGGTTAGTATTGTTGCCTGGGTTGAAGTCTTTTGGTCGTTTCTACGTTATGTTCTTGTTTGTTTGGGGGTATTGTCTTTGTGGCGCTCTCGGCAGTATGTATTATTGTTGTTTTTGCTTTCATATATTTTTTATTTTTCATGTGTGATTGCTTGTGATGGGACGGCGCGCTATCGTTTCTTTTTTGAGTTTGTGTTGATTATATTGGCAGCACTTGGCGTCCAGTTGCTTATTAACCTTAGTAATAAGGTTTTATCCAAAAATGGAGCGGCTTAATCGAAAAAGGTGAAGTAATGAAGAAGGTCTATTTTATTATTTTGGCGGGTGGAAGCGGCGAGCGGCTATGGCCATTAAGCAGGCACCGGCATCCAAAACAATTGATACCGTTTCTTGATAAAAAGTCTTTATTGGAGCAAACAATTGAGCGTATTTTGCCGCTTACTCCTGATAAGGAAGGTATTGTGGTGGTGACCAACCAAGATCATTACCAAGCGGTTGATCAATTGGTTGGCTCACGGGTTGGTCATATTATTGCTGAGCGGGCGGGACGGAATACGGGGCCGGCTATTTTGCTTGCGTGTCACCATATTATGCAAAAAGATCCGCAGGCTATAATTGTAGTATTACCATCGGACGCTTACGTGCCAGATCGCGATGCTTTTTGTGCAACAATTTCTTTGGGCATAGATCACCTTAATATTGCGGACGATTTGGTAATGTTTGGCCTTAAACCGACGCATCCGGCAACTGGATATGGGTATTTGCAGACCGATATATTACAGCCAATTTTTGACGGCAAAGGTTATCGGATTGCACAATTTCATGAGAAGCCTGATCTCATTTGTGCGCAGGAATATGTTGAACGTGGCGATATGCTCTGGAATATAGGTATTTTTGCTGCTGCGGTGGATACTTTTATGCGTGAATTTGCTGTGCACGCACCAGATTTAACGGCAGATGTTTTACGCTACTTAAGTGGTGAGTGTGCCTATAAAGACGTTAGAAGTATTTCTATCGATTATGCGGTTATAGAAAAAAGTTCGAAAGTTGTTGTTTTTCCGGCATCATTTGAATGGTCTGATGTTGGAAATTTAAATGTTTTCTTAACGCTTCAAGCGCGATATTCACCTGATGCATTACCGGTTATCAATTTTGACGGAACGGGTAATTTAGCAAGTACAAAACAGAAATTGGTGGTGTGTGTAGGCGTAAGTGACTTGTGTATTGTCGAAACGGATGATGTTATTCTCGTTACACAAAAACACACCGCCGAAAATGTCAAAAAGGTTTTACCGCAGGTAAAATCGGTACGAGAGGCTAGTTTATGAAAAGTACTTTTTTATCAATAAACTTTATTTTTGGGCCTGTTTTTTTATACAATAGGTATAGAAATGATGGTATAGTACGGTTTTTTATGGGGGAGAGGTAGTATGAAAAAAGCTGATGATTTTATGAAGAGTGTCGACTACCAGGTTGAACACCATGTGCCAACGACGCTTTTCACTTTTTTTAAAAAGTATTTTGTTTATTTCAGTTCATTTTTATTGGTTGCCACGTTAGGCCTGTTTGTTTATCAAGTGCTCAAAGAACGGCCATTATACTTAGCGACGGTCATTAAAAGTGATCTCTCACAGATCGAAAAAAATCTTGGGATTATTGATAAGGACTGCAATATTTTAAGCATTGTTTCTGAACGAGCATATGTTGATTTTTTGAATATTGAAAAATTTTCCGGCTCCATGGTTGGTAGCCTTAATCTTGCATATCCAGCAAAATGGAAGGGGCCGTATCTACGCCGCAACCCAACGTTGCAGGGGCTTTTTTATGAAATAATCAAGACTCGTAGCGGGGTTTATCTCGTTCCCGGTCATGGTGTTAAGCTACCAAATGGGATGGTTGTGGGACGAAATTTTGAAGTAACCTATGATGCCCCGATCGAAAAGCTTTTGCAATCAGGGGGAGCGCTCAATTATAAAGGTGAAGCGTTGGCTCGAAAAATTAAGTTTACCATTGGCGATTGGGATACTCCAACAATGGCCAATAGTACGATCGAAAGCATTCGTAAGGTGCTCAAAGAATTTAATGATGCGTTACCGTTTGCGCAAAACAAAACACCACAAGAAACTCAAACCTGCTAACGTTATTGTACTTTTTGAAGAAAACTTGAAAGCAACGTTTTTTGTCCGTTTCTAAAAATGGCGGTGATGTAAAAGTCGTCGCCATCAGCTTTTTCAATCTTTGTAACAATACCGACGCCAAACTTAGTGTGATGAACTTGTTGGTTTTTTTGCCAGCCACTTGTTTGGGTTTTTGCATGCAAAAGCGATGGTTTTGCCGTTTGCGCTGAAGCTCGGGCAGGTCCAAACGTAACCATTGTTGGTGTTGTTGGTTTGTTTCCCAACCACTGATCGAAAAATAAACGAATTTGGCCGTTTTGCTGATCTTCAAAATCTTTGGTGGTAAATAAAGCTTTGGGGATTTCTGATACAAATCGTGATGGAATTTGATCGACTATTTGACCAAAGGTATTCCGGTAGCCGGCACTTAAGAAGAGCAGGTAGTCCTTTGCGCGGGTGATGCCGACATAAAAGAGGCGGCGCTCTTCCTCGAGTTCCTCATTGCCGGTAAGGGATTTTGAGCTTGGGAGAAGGTTTTCTTCAAGCCCTGCGATAATGACCGCATCAAATTCAAGTCCTTTTGCGGCATGCAAAGTCATAAGCGGTATTTGATCCTTGCCTTCATTTTTTTCAAGTTTTTCTTGCATGAGGGCGATATCGAATAAAAATGTTTCGAGCGTTGCGGCGCGGCTGGTTGCATCTTGGGCCTGTTTTATCAGGGCATCGTGCTCAAAAAGCGTTGCCGATTCGCGTAATTCACGAATGTTTTCAATTTTCTCTTCGGCTTCTTTGGCCTCATATTCATTCCGTAGGTAGTTGAGATATTCGGTGCGCTCAGTTATGGTGTCAATTGCCTCAAGCGGTTTAGTTGAAGCATCAATCCCATCAAAAATGGCTAAAAAGTCGGTTACCGACTTAATTTTTGTTGGGGTTAAGCCTTCGTGTTGTACATTAAGCATTGTTTGCAGGATTTGTTTAAAATCTGAAAAAGGCTGATGCGCCCAAAGGCTCATCAGATCATCTTCAAACTTTTGGCCAAGGCCGCGTGTTGGGCAGTTAATAACGCGCATGAGGCCTAGTTTATCAAAAGGATTAATAGTAAGGCGCAAATACGCCAAAATATCTTTAATTTCTTTACGCTCATAAAAGCGAATTCCGCCAACAATTTTGTATGGGATGCTTTGGTGAATAAGCGCTTCTTCGATGACGCGCGATTGATAATGTGTACGGTATAATATGGCGAGCGATGGATTTTTTTTCTCGGCACTAAATGCCTTGATAAAGATTGCCATTGCGTCCGCTTCTTGTTCCCCTGAGCGACAGAGTCCATGGACAACGCGGTTTTTTGCCTGACGTTCGGACCACAGGTTTTTGGGGTTTCTGAGCTTATTGTTAACGATAACTTTGTTGGCAATTTCAAGAATTGGCTGGACCGAGCGATAATTTTGCTCGATTTTGACGTGGGTTACCGGTGCAAAATCGCTTGAAAACTTAAGCATATTGGTAACCGTTGCGCCGCGCCATGAATAAATCGACTGATCTTCGTCACCAACAGCGCACAGAGAATCGAGGATAAACTTTTCTTGTGTATCAAGCGCCATACACTTCAAGAGCAAATGTTGAACATGGTTGGTGTCTTGGTATTCGTCGACCAATATGTGGCGAATATTTTGCTGAAAATTTGATCTAAATGTTTCGTTGCTTTGGAATAGCTTAACAACGTTGATAATCAAATCGTCAAAATCAAAGCAATGGGCCGTATTTTTTTCGTTTTCGTATTCAAAATAAATTTCGCGCAGGTAGGGGTAGGTAAAAACATTTTCTTCTACCGATAGCACTTTTTTGTTTTTGTGTTGAGAGATTTGGTAGCCAACCTGGGCGGCCGAAACATGCTTGCTTAGAGCGTTTTTCTTGATGATTTTTTTAATAAGGCTTTGTTGATCATCAGAATCCATGATTGAGAAATTTGCAAAAGGCTGCAAATGGGGGTTAGCGCGAAGCTGCAGTAAACAGTAGGCATGAAAAGTACCTATAAAAGGTAGGCGGTGGCTTGCTCCAATAAAGCTTATAAGGCGTTCTTTCATTTCGCCGGCCGCTTTATTGGTAAACGTCATGGCAACGATTGTAGATGGGGTAACCCCCTCATTAATAATTAGGTTGGCGATGCGTGACGTAATAACGCGTGTTTTACCCGATCCGGCACCGGCGGTGACTAAGAGGGCCCCATGTTTTTGTGCGACAGCTTGTCGTTGTGGTTCATTAAGTGCAGATTGGAGAAACTGTTGAAAGATTGTTGTTTCTGTTTTATTCATGTTCGATCGCTCGCCAATGGGTGGAGACTGTTTATACGCATTATTTAAGCAAGAATAGCAGATTTTGCCGGTAAAAATAACAAAAAACAATGAGAAAAGCCCCGGCAATTAAAACCGGGGCTTTGTAAGGTCTATCTATTTATTTTTTTGCTTCGGGTTTGGTCGAGAAGATAATTTCTTTGACCATTGCCTTTTCTTCGTCAGTTTCAGGTTCTTTTTCAGGTGCCTTGAGTGATAGCGCTATAAGGCTATGAATAAGGACCTTGCGCGTCCAGTGACCAATAATGTATTCAATAACCGGTGCTTTTTCTTCATCCAAGAATTGGCTAGCGAGCCATTCAAGTTGGATACGCGATGTAATTTTTGCTTTGTCTTGGTTCATAAGCAGGTAGGTTGCGGTAAAAAAGAGATCTTGAGCCAATTTATCCTGGACCGTTACCAGTAGCTTATTAAGTTCTTCATTGCTTGTTTCAAGGTTGAGTGCATGTTCTAAGTAAAAGAGCACTGTTTTTATGGGCAGTACGCCATCTTTTTCGATATTGTATTCAAAGCTGCTGAGCGTTGTAAGTTGTTGTTGTATAAAGATTTCAAATGCTTGGCGAAGTATTTTATGGTGTGTTGTGATGACCGATGGAATACTTTGCGAAAGATCAAGTTCTTGAAGTGCTGGCATATCGGCAACTTTAGGCTTAATTTCTTGTTCAATAAAAACCTTGAAAAGCTCAAGCATGTCGCGATTATAGGGAAGGTGTTTGACAAGCCATTGACGATCGGTAGAGGCCTTTTTGAGAAGACTGAAAAGATTTACCGATACATTAAACCGTGAAGTGTCGGTAAGTTTATTGTTTTGAATCTCGTCGATTACCAATTTAAAAAAATTAGGTGGTGTTGTCATAAAGTGTCCTATTTTTAAACATTAATGATATGTAGCGTAAAGGGATTTTACAGGAATTATGGGCATTCGGCTAGTTTTAGCTCCACTAAAAAGGCCTACGTTTTTACACGTAGGCCTTTTTGGAAAATCGAATATAAAATTTATTCGACGATTTTGCCAGACTCAACCAATTCGTTGTTCTTGGTGCCAACATACATAGCAACAAGGATCCAGACGCCGACGATACCAAGTGAGATTAATGATCCGAAGAACATTAAGCTTGTCATATTGGTAAAGATAGCGTTAATACTGGAACCGGCTGCTTTTGAGGTGCGGCCACCAAAACCGTCAATCCAGCTTTTTGCTTTGAATTTGACGTCTTTGCTGGTTGGGATGTACATAATTTCTTTGCATGGGTTGTTTAATGCATAGCTTAAGCCTTTAATGGCTACCATTGCGCCAAAAAGGACCCAAAGTGATGGATAAAGCCATACGTAGCAAACAACACCGCCAACGGCGATAGGAAATGCTATTAATGAAAAACGTAAGCCGAAGTTACGAATAATATAGCTTGTTCCGATTAATGCAAAAACAAAAGCGAGCAAGTTAGCGCATTGGCCGTATAGACCAAGAAATTCGGTAACTTTTTCGGTTGAGTGGTACACTTCGTCCGCAAGGTATTTCATTTGATAGTCAATGATTGTTCCAATGACTTCATACAATGTTGCGATACCAAGAATACCGAGCAAATATGGTTGCGAGAAAAGCAAGCGCAAGCCTTCGGTGAAGCCCGTTGATTTCTTTTTCTCGGCGACAGGAATAGCGGCGACTTGTGGTTGTGAGCTAATAAACCAGAACACCATGACGGGTACCATGGCAATACCAATGGCAACAATAACTGAAAGCATAGGCATACCAATGGCGGTTGCGTGCTTTGCAAATTCTGGACCAGCAATAGAACCGATTTGTGCTCCAGAAATAACCAAACCATAACCTCGTTTTGCCGAAGCTGAATCGGTTGTGCTGTTCAAGAACGACCAGAAAAGTGCTGGCAATAATGAACCAAAACTTTCAATGGTCAAATAAATTACCCAGCCGAAAATACGGTATTTGTTTGGGGTTGTGTTAGCAACGCCAATTGTTGGGTGCGCTAAAAAATATGCAGCAACCGAAAAGAATACAACGTAAAACGCAGGGAGAATGTACAGGAGCTTGTGCTTTTCGACCATGTCGACAAGCTTAGAATAAAGCAAAATAAGCGGGATCAAGAAAAGAACCGAAGCCATCTTGGCATATGGAATATATGTTTTGCCAACGATGTTCATGAACAATGCGTCTTTGAGTGGGCGCATAAGCCAGTAAGTACCAATAAGAAACAAGAAAGTTCCGGCT
>CAZLQB010000020.1:0-12985 GCA_964561585.1 uncultured Pseudomonadota bacterium | reverse complement strand
GCCACAACCAAAGTCCCGCCCGATTGTTTCTTTGAGTTACGGGTTACAGAATATGGACAAGAAAAATCGCGCAAAAGGTGGAGCCGTGATTGCAACTTCTTATTAAAGGAATACGAACAAAATCCTTATGACTCCCGTACTGTTTTTTATATAGCCCAAACATATGCCTGCCTTGGGGATTGGGAAAATGCACGTATATGGTATGAAAAACGAATTGCTATGAATGGATGGGATGAAGAAACGTTTATGGCCCATTACAAACTCGCACAAGCTTATGAGGCTTTAGGCAATTGGAATAAGGCTCAACAAAAGCTTTTAGAGTCTTTCTCTTTTCGTCCATTGCGAGCAGAGCCCTTAGTCAAATTGGCCCAACATTATTGGGATATTAGGGATAAAGCATTGTGTTGCCTATTTGCGCAATATGCGGCAGAAATACCTTATCCTGAAAACGATGTCTTATTTATCGAAAAGAATTTATATGATATTGTGCGCCATGACTTATTAGGACGATCAGCCTGGTATTTTGGAAAATATGATTTGGGAAAAAAAGCGATTGAAAAAGCTTTAGAATTTTGCCCAACGGTAAAATATTTGCAGACAAATTTAGCCTATTATTCCGATATCGCTTAAGCTTGCCCATTTTTCAGGAAGAACAAGCCGTGGAGCCTTAATATCGATGCTATTAATATAGAATTTATAAAGTTGCTCATCGATGAAAAGGCGGCCCTTAACCAGCAGAAAAAAATCTACCTCAATGCAATTAAGCTCCGCTGTTTCAACACCAAAAACACGCGCATAATATTCATTGGTGAAATAGGTATCTTCTAAATATTTCATAGAAACAAGCATGGCGGCGGCAAACAATCTATATATGCTGTAATATGATATAACAAAGTCAGGATTCA
The DNA here is from genome assembly GCA_964561585.1 of uncultured Pseudomonadota bacterium. GTDB lineage: Bacteria > Babelota > Babeliae > Babelales > RVW-14 > GWF2-38-10. The sequence continues at coordinate 12,080 of CAZLQB010000020.1, read as the reverse complement.
TCTCCATGTACCTATCTATATAGATAAGCGCACATATATAGCAACTCTCAGAACAATTCAAATACCTAACCAACCGCAAAAAATAATCGTCAAAAGAGATGCCCGTGATAGATCTTCCATGTAGCCGAGTAATGTTTTTGAGTGGATCTTTTGCGCTGTTTAGAGCAATAAGATTTTCTAATGTAGCAAAAATAACATGCAATCTGCTTGCCGATTTAAGCGACATAATAACACCATCATGACCACCAACAGAACAGTCTGGTGCTGGCGCTATATCTAAAACGACGGCCGAAGGAGTTAATCCTTCGGCTGTCTTTTCCATTGCTTGTAACGTCATCCATGGGATGTATAAAAAAATCAACAAGAAACACCGAAGCGACATCATATATTTTACAGCGCCTCTGGCATGTTATGTACTTCCTGTGCGACTAACATAGGCGTTACTTCGTCCATATCTTCTTTGAAAATACGTTTTTTGTGTTCTTCTTGTCGTCCACGATTCCACGCAGAAACCGGGGTAAAATAACCAATTATACGGGTATAGTGCTCGGTAATTGGCTCAGCGCAAATTGGGCACGAACTAACCGGACCTGCAACCGTAATATGGCTATTTTTACATTTACAGAAATTGTAATTAACCGCAAAATGGTCACACCCGCAGGTGATTGCATAGTCGATTAACTTTTTCATTTGGTTAACCGATGTAAGCTTTTCACCAACGTTTAAATGGGAAATCCCACCACCCGTTAAAGCACGCGAAAATGTTCCATCAAGCTTAACGCGATCAACAATATCACAGTCAACCCATAATGGGATAAATTGGTTTGAATATATTTCGTAGTGCATGTTATGGAGAAGCTTGTCCTTAGCGGCAAATTTAACCGCAAGACTTTCTGCCGGAACTTGTTCAACGTTAAAAGGATGCTTATATTGCTTGCTGCACTCGGTTGCGTATTGCTTTATATTTTCGAGTAAATCATAAGCAAGCCGTTTGCCTTGTTCGGTCAAAATCGAATAACCCAATTCTTCGAGACATTCATAAACACCATTTATTCCAAACGTGCTAAATAAACGACTCATCGACATAACGTCGAATTTAAAGAAAGGCAAAAAGCCTTCATTTACACGAAGCTCAATAAGTTTGCGATGGGCTATTAAGGCATCTCTTGATTGATCAAGTCTTGCTTTAAGAAGCTCTAATAAGTTCTCATATGATGTTGCAAGCTTACCAAGACGAGCAAGATTTAACGAAACAATACGGTGTGAACCGAGCGAAATACCACCGTTACCAAAACTATCACAACCGGCAAGCTCAAGGTCATTAATCAAGCGGCAACAGCTGGCAATTTTGTTTCCAGACGATATGTAAATATTAAAACAGGCCTTATCAAGATTGATGGCAGAAAAATATTCAAGGGCTTCTTTATCCAAAATATTACGATCTTCATCGATACGCAAGTTAAGCGTTACCACGGGAAAGCGGTAAGGCAAGCCGCTTGAAGGGTCACCCTTGCTAAACCAGTCACAAAATATTTTTTGGATTTCCATAATGACATCAAAATCTGGTTTTGAGCCATCAGGAAAAACAAGTTCACCAAATAATTGCTGTAAATTAGGTTTATCAAAAATTGATAGATTACTAAATGGCGATTGGTGTGACGGACGAAGTTTTTTGTTTAGGGTATGCACAAGTGATTGAAAATCGTTTTCTATTTCTTTGCGTGCCCGAGGATCGGAGAGGTCAATATGGTCTTTTTGTATGTAATAAGCGTAGCACACAAAAAGATCGCCAATCGCAACAGCTCCGGCAATTTGTTGTGCCAATTCGATGGTAACTTCCTTTACTTGATCAATAAAAGAACGTGCACGATGCGGCGGAAGCGACTTAAGCTGCCCCCAAAAATTTCCGCGATCAAGTATAAAATAAGAAGAATATGCCCAACAATAAGGAACTTGTATGGCGGTGCTATCGTGAAAATAGAGATCGCCATCCCACATAGCATGCATAATTTGGTCGGCGCGATCGTCGCCATATTCTTTTGCTAATATTGCGTGCAAATCATAATACCCAAGAAGTTTAAAATTGCTTTTGGCAACTTCTGAAAGGTAATTACCATGCGAACGGCCTTCGTGCAAATTTGCATTGTTATCGATCGATATATCGATTAATTGCTCGCCATAATAACGTTCGGACATAAGAGACATATCGAGTTGTTTTTCAGCAATACCCTCAAGTTCGAGTATGCGTGGATTTGTCTCTGCATATATTTTTTTAAACCGATCAGAAAACTGTGAATAATTTTTTAACACGTCCATCGTCCCGCCTCTTTTTTAAAAACCCTTTGATTCGTTGATGCTGGCCAACCATTAACATGAAGTTCGCTTCGGTATGGCCCACAAACAATTAGTTGTAAATTTTCGAGCAACTCCTGGGGTAATGTTTCAAATTCACGTCCAGTATAAAGCGCTATTTTTTTAGAGCTCGTTGCTGTTACTTGTGCGCAAAGTTCCTTAAGAAATGTGAGTTGGTCCGTTGGTTCTCCTCCCAAAAAAACAACGGCTTCGGCAAGCGGATGTTGTTGTATTTTTTGTAACACATCTTCAAGCGTCATAAGCGTTCCTTTTTCCGCTTCCCACAAGTCCTTATTTTGACAATCTGGACACCGGATACTGCAGCCAGCAAGATAGATTGCTATTGCTGTCTCGCCTGGATAGTCAATGAATGATGTGCACGTACGTGCAATGCGACCTTGCATGGACCCCCCCGCAAATTTGATGACCCTAAGTTTTAACTTGGACCATTTTAAATGAAAAAAGAGTAAGAAGAAAATGATTTTTAAAACTATTCTGTTGGTATTTTAGCCAACAATAAAAATAGTGAATTTAGTACGCGAAAAAATTAAATATTGATTATCCAAAAAAATTAAGCCGCGTACTTTTTAAACTCTTTACTGAGTTCTTCCCACTGAGCCATAGCTTGCACGAGAGCAACCTTCACTTGCCCTATCCTGTCGTTGTTTTGATTAAACTCTTGGGAACCATAATCCAGGAGCCCAATTTTTTGCAACAGGTCTATTTGCTCTTTTTCTAGCGAGCTGATTTTGCGCTCAATGCTCGAGATTTTTTTCTTGAGTTCATACAGTATTTTCCCGCTCCCTGGAACTTTAATCGTGGCCACTTGCTCCTTAGGGGTGTTGTCTTTTACTTGTTCTTGCGGTTTTTTATCTTGCGTAATATCTGCCTGTTGTTTTTGGTAGTGGTACGACTCAAAATTGCCCGAATAAGAAACGATACCCGTTGGGGTAAGTTCAAGAATACGCGTGGCTAAACCATCAAGAAAGGTATGATCGTGGGAAACAAAAAGAATTGTACCAGGAAACATTTGGAGCGCCTTGAGTAAGGTCTCTTTTGATTCAATATCTAAATGGTTAGTTGGCTCGTCAAGAATAAGGACGTTTGCGTGTTGTAAGAGAACCTTGGTCATTGCAACACGGTTTTTTTCACCACCGCTCAGCACGGCAATTTTTTTCTCAACATCATCACCAGAAAAAAGAAAAGCTCCTAAAAGCGGGCGAATACGCAAGCGCATCTCTGGCGTGTTACAAATCGATTCAACTTCTTCTAAAATAGTTTTTGAACGATCAAGAACCGCTTCTTGGTCCTGTTCAAAAACCGCTACCGATACATTATGGCCAAGCTCAATGGTGCCATGTTGCTTAGGTAATTTTCCGGTAATTATGTTAATCAAGGTCGTTTTACCAACACCGTTTGATGCGACAATCGCCGTCTTTTCGCCACGAATCAGTTCAAACGAAACATTTTTGAAAATCTCACGGTTGTCAAATTTTTGTGAAATATCACTTACTTTGAGAACAATGCGGCCAGGCTGCTTCATGTTAGAAAAATTAAGTTTAATTTTAGGTGGTGGCGGGATAACTTCAACACGCTCAACTTTATCAAGTGCACGCAACATGCTTTGAGCCGTTGAAGCCTTGGATGCCTTGGCCCTAAACTTATTGATGATTTCCATTTTATGTTTGATCATGCGTTGCTGTTCGGCAAACGCAACTTCTTGTTCGGCTATTTCGTTCTTTTTGAGTTCAAGATAGGTTGAATAGTTGCCGCGATATAATTTGCTTCGTCCGCGATCAATTTCAAAAACGTTTGTGCATAGTTGATCAAGAAAAAAGCGATCGTGGCAAACAAGCATAAAACCAAATGGAGCTTGTTTAAGAAATTCTAAAAACCAGTCTTTTGCTAAAATATCCAAATGGTTTGTTGGTTCGTCAAAAAGGTAAAAGTCCGCTTTTTGCAGCAATAACTTTGCAAGCACAATACGCATCTTCCAACCAACGCTGAGCGTTGAAACCGGAGCGTCAAATTGCGCCAATTTAAAACCGAGCCCAAGCAACATTTTTTTTGTTTCTATGGTGAGTTGCTCAAGATCGTGCTCTGCAAGGTATTCGTGGAGCTCTGCAATGCGTTCGATCAGCTCATGAGTTTTTTCTGCGTTGTGTTTATGCGCAACCAAATCTTCTTCTTTTGCGTGTAATTCATTTTTGGCGCTCACGACATCTTCAAAAACCGAAAGAGCTTCGTCCATGACCGAGCGCTCCGACGTAAGTACAACCTCTTGTGGTAAATAGGCAACTTTTTTTCTTTTTTCTATTTCCACTTGGCCGTAATCAAGCCCTTGCTGTCCATTAATTGTCTTAAGAAGTGTTGTTTTTCCGCTGCCATTTCTACCAACAAGACCAATCCGTTGGTCATGATTAATGGTTAGCGAAATATCATTGAAAACAACTTTGCCACCAAGACTGAGAGAGAGGTTTCTTAACATAATCATACAAAAATTCCTTATTTAATGCTTATAGGTATAGCTTAGCATAACTATTGCATTACAAAAAGGAGGTATAGCGGCACCATATTTGGCATTATTTTCACCTTAATATGACGTAGCGCATGTTTTCGCGGTTTTTCGCTTGCAAGAAAATGTTATTTTTTTATTCATAATCAAATAACTTAATTCAGCTTGAGTATTAAATTAATTATTCGACCAACTCCCATTCATAAAGTCGTCGAAATTCCAATGAACTACCGTAACTCCAAAAATCATTTGGACCTAAATATGCTGGGGCCTCTTTAGGTTTTTTTCCCAAATCAACGCCTCCATAATCACTCAATCTTAAAAAACAATCGGAGTCCAGTTCTTTTGAATCTAAATATATTGCATATGGCAAAAACAATAACATTCCGGAGCTTGGGTTATATAACCAAGCTTGTTGCCCATCCACTGGCGTTTTATGTACCACAGCAACGGGTACACAACCACCGTCTATTATCTCATACGTCCCCACAAGAAAACGGTCGTCCATCGTTTTGATCGCGCCATCGGGAGTAAAAAGAAAATGAGTTGCCTCTTTTTCTTTACGCGTAAGGCCTACGGACACGCCGTAATCCATAACATACAAATACTGTTTATGATATTTGTTTCTGATTAATACTGCATCTAACGAGGTAAAAAAAACCAATGAAAAGACAAAAGAAATCATAGCCACAGCGCGAGAACACTTCACTACATACTCCCAAATAAAATTAAAGCTTATATGCAATAAGAATATTGGAACCTAAAAAAGTGGTCAATGCTTTTTAGTTGATCTCATCATATTGACAGAAGGCCCCTTTTATCAGAGGCCTTCTAATTGCTTTATTCTAAAGAGTTATTCGACGGCAACCGGCGTCGCCACAGGCTTTGCCACCCCTATTTCATCACCCAGCGGCGATTTCTTGTAAAAATATTTTGCTGCAATTTTATCTTCGTCGGCAATAACCGCTTTGGTTGAAAGCACCATAAATTTTTTGTCTTCGGTTTTAACGGTCAAAAATTGACCCGTCTGGCGAATGCTATTTCTAAAATCGTTAAGTGTTTTTACGCTTTTGCCATTAACCTCAAGCAATATATCGCTCACGCCTAGAACACGCGCTTGTTGCGCCTGCGAATTTGGGAAAATATGCGTAATAACTAAACGCGGCTCGTATTGATTTTCGCGCTTACGGTATTTAACCAATTCAGGGTCAACATCCTCGAGTTTATCAAGATGATTTACCGCAAGTTCCATAACTACCATGCCGCCAATAATTTCATAATCTATTTTCTCATATTCTGGATAATAGGTTCTAATTGGTAAGGGATTGGTGTGCGAAAAATCGACCAAAAACTCTTTCTTTTTCCCCAGTCGATACAATTCTATTTGCAGTTGCTCGTCAAGCACAAAACGGTTTAAAAGCGCGGCAAGCGGAACTTTATCCTCACTCCAACCAACATTTATTTCGCCATAAAGGTCAACCTTGTACCCATTAATTTCATAAATCATATCACCGGCCACAACGCCCGCCTTTTCAAGCAATGAGTCTTTGTAAACGCGTGCGATATATAAACCGCCATGAAGTGGGTTGCCAAAAAAATCAATCATCGATTTATTACCGTAATTAAACACGCTTCCCAAAATGGGCTTGCGCAATAATTTAACTTTATACAAATCCTGAATAACACTTCGAACGTCGTCGATCGGTATAATATAGCCAATATTTTGAGCACTCGGCATACGTGCCGTATTTATACCAATTACTTTGCCCGAGGTATTGAGCGATGGGCCACCCGAATTGCCGGGGTTAAGCGCCGCCGTAATTTGAATATACGATTCACCCCAAACATGCTCACGACCACTCACAATACCCTGCGTGCTTTTGAGTTTTCCTTGCCCAAGTGGATAACCAAGCGCCAAAATTTCTTGCGTCCTTACCACCTGGTCTGACGAGCCAAATTCTAGGAACGGTATTTTCCCCAGCGTTTTGGTTATCTTTTCAAGCGACTCTTTGGTTAATTTTAACAGTGAAATATCACGATCGGGGCAAACACCAACAACATCAACGTCAAATTGTTCTTTGCCAAGTGATGGAATTTGAATTTTTATGCCAACCGTTTCGTCAACAACATGAAAATTTGAAACAATATGGCCCTGGTCATCAATAAAAAACCCACTCCCAAACGATTTGCTTTGGCGCGGTGATTTATATGGCTCAAGCCAATTAAAGGTCGCCGTTTGAACAAAAAATTGCACAACGGTATCCTTTGCCCTTTCTTGGACCTGGCGCCAAACGGTCGAACGCTCAATGGCCACATCATCAACTACCGGTTCAGCCTGACCGCCCTGCTTATTCAGCAGCCCATTTGCCGGCTGATGTGTCGACCTGGTTACCTTACTTGCCTTGGCAACCACTTTTTCTACCTCACCTACCTGCCCGCCCACATTAAGATTTGTCCAAGCACTTAGGGCGAGAAACAAGCAAAGCAAGGATGCAAAAATCTTCATAACCCCTCCTTTGTCCTAAAACAATGCCTAATCTACTTCACCCTCAGTTAAGCATAATTATGAAATAAATTTCAATTATTAAAATAAATACGAAAAATGTCGTGTTAAATCCCTGACTTTCCCTTTTACCACAAACCACGGCCCATTTTTATTGAAAAACCAGGCCTTTTGCCTAAAATCGATATTATGGTAGAGTAAAAACTAGTGAAGATGTGTTGTTTGAAGTCTCATACCTTAAATCGAAGGATCAATTATGTGCCGCGCTCCGATTAAGACAAATAAATCAGATAAAACTGATAAGAAAAAATCTAAGTAAATTCTAAAAAAGAAGCTTTTTGGGCAAAATTAACTCAAAAAGCTTCTTTTTTGTCTTTTTTTGACCCAATTGACTATTTGGATATTTTATTTAAACTTAAAGCAAGTGAGTCATAAAGTCGGCAACACTCAAGAATAAAACGCATAAAAAATCACGTTTCATATTTCTCCATTTAAGTGGCAAAAGCGCCTGGAAAGCCAGGCGCTTTTGCTTTTTGCTCGTTTATTTTAAACCGATGCAAATTCTTATTTATTAGGTTCTGTAGCTTTTCCATCCACTAAAAATATGCTTACAATAATTCCTCGCGCGCTACAAAATAATTACAAATCAAAATGCTAATTGCGATAATAAGCAGGCTAAAGTATCCCATGCTTGGACGTGTTTTTGTTATGAAAATGAATAATTCATAACAAAAAGTATTGACCAGGAGTAATACCAAAACCAACTTTATATATTTTTTAAATGGCAGCATTTTAACATTCATAAAATCAAGTCTTATTAAATTGGCCCGGTAGCAACCATTGCAGCAATTCCACCAACCATGGCTGCCTTAATGCTGGCGGCTTCTATCATAGGCGCTGCAATTGCTGTGATAGCAATTTGTGCTGCTACGCCAGCACCAGGTAAAAAAATGTCAATTCCTCTACAAACAAGATAAATGGATCCGTGACCTATAACATGGACAGCACCCTTACTAAAAAGAGCTCCTGCAATTCCTCCACAAATTCCGCCACCAGGCAGTCTTGTCCTGAAATGCAATCCGTATTCACCATCACTAAACTGAAAGACGTGAAGATAACCACTTGCAGGAAGCTGCGCAATTATTTTTTCTGAATCTTCTTGACTCAATTGCACAAAATCTTCGTTTTCTACTATTAGCTTGTTTATTAATTCAGCAGGAATTCTGGTAAATATTTGTTCTTCGCCACCAATTTCAATCTTCGCTTTTAAACCCAATGCAAAAGCCAAATCTTCATCGGAAATATTTCTTATTTCCTTATCCACAAAACAATTTTGAATATCGCTAATTTCTCCATTTTTCATGACCTTAAAGCCATCAACATCATGAAATACTCTCACTTGGCCCAATTTTGCGGGAACAAATAAATTAGAACGACCAATCTCTACCGGCTTTAACAAGCTTAAAAACAAAAATGGACAAGCCAACAAAAAACACAATTTTCTTTTTGATATCACAAATATCCTTAATAGTTACAAATTTTAAAGAGCCTTTTCCTCAATAGACGCAAACAATCTTTCTATGTTGGAACTTAAACTCCCTTCAGATAAAAAATTGAATAGATCTCAGACTAAACTCATCTGTATAAATTTCTTTCTTTCATCAAAAACTGTCCCCATTATATTTTAAAAAAAAGAACAATCAAGCGTAATTATAAAAAAAATAAAACCGCCAAAAAACAACCGAATGAACGATTAATTATTGCCTGAAAATAATCAGTCATTTATTTAACCTTCTTCGTCACTGTCTTTTTTGTCTAGCGATTATCGAATGATTTACCCTATTTGTTTCATTTGCAGAAGAGCGCCTGGAAATCCAGGCGCTTTTGCTTTTTTGCTCGTTTATTTTAAACCGAGTACACAAGCATGCTACCAAGCCCCGCATGGTTCTCATCTCGAATCACTTCGATTTCTCCGCGTACATTAAACTCTGGCTTATAAGCACGACAGCATAAATGCTGAAGTCTTATATTATTACTACAGCGGACTTCATAAAACGGAAAAAATGGCGCCCCTGGAAGGTAAGGCGAAAAAACTTCGGCAATGCATTTGGCAAATACTCTAATAATGGCAACATTACGCACATTAGCATTAACCTGGCCATACAATAATGCAATGTGCTTTTTGCCAAAAAAGCGGTCTTGGACTTTATCAAATGCATACACAAGCAAATCAGTATAAATACCATGGCCACGATAAATAGGATGGGTATACGCCGAACCATGATAAAGATATAAACACGAATCAAGCTTATTGCTACGAATTAAATCTTTATCGTCAGAATCCAATAACCCCTCAAAACATCTATCAGAAAAATCTATTTGCTTTAATGGCAACCTAAAATCGTGTAATAATTCATCAGAAAAACAATAGCAATCATCCTTAACCAATGGTGACTCAAGCCCCAAGCAAAGCTCTTGGGTTAAGATACCGCCAACATCTTCTGAGTCGACAACACAAAGCTTCAAAAAGCTTATTATTTGTTTTGACGCTTTATCGTATGCAACAAAGAACCGCCCTTTTCTAATATGTTTAAAAATCTCCGCTTTTTGCTTATCTTGTGGAAAAACTAACAACTTGCTTTTATCATCTTCAGAAAAATGATTACATAAAGCGACTATTCCATTAACATCACCCTCCGTGGCCTGCCTATATTTAATCCCAGCCAATGCACAAGGGGCACTACACAAGAAAAAACATCCTACAACAAAACGAATCGTTAACATTTTCATAATATTCCTTAATTAAAAATAAAAATTACCTACTAAATTCAAATAACTTCTCTTAAATACTGCTCATAAATGGCTTTTAACGTTATAAGACTACTCAAACTTACCCACTCATCATCACCATGAATATTCCCACCAATTGGGTTCATTATTAAACAGGGGATATTTTTATGAGCAAAAAATCGTCCGTCAGAAGCAGAATGGCACTTTATCATAGTAATATCTTTACTGATGGCTGACCGACAAACATCAATATATTTTGCTACATATATATTATCTGCGTCCACATTGAATGCTTGCCCCTGCGCGAATACCTCAACATGTATCGAGTTATCTATATTCTGGATAAAATCAATAATGCATTCGGCCTTATCACCGTAAACATGCCTAATATCAACAAACATTGAAGCTGAACTTGGCACTTTATTTACCGAGTCGCCACCTTCAATTTTGGAAAGATTAAACGACGTCTTCCAATCCAAATGATCTTTTGGGTTTGGAAATTTAGCTAGAGCCCGGTTAAAAATATCAAAAAGCTTTATGATCGCATTTTCACCCTTCCATGGCTCTGAAGAGTGGCAACCAACACCACGAGTGGTAATCTTGATGTGCAACACACCTTTTGCTTCGGCAACTAATGCATAATCAAATCCGCCATCCGGAACAATTGCCACATTGCCCGAATAGCCCAAATCCCCCAACAATCTATTAACACCGTCAAAACCGCCACGTTCTTCGTCAGATGTTAAAAATAGAGCGACTTTTTTATCTGTTTTATCCTGCGCTAATTGCCTCATCAATTGCATCATTATGGCAACCTGGCCTTTCATATCGGCAACACCTCGGCCAAACAAAATATCACCATCTTGTTTTACCGTAAAAAGCGCTTGGGGTGCTGAAACAACATCAATATGCCCACAAAAAATAACATCAAAGTTGAGGCCCACATGAGTGGAAATAACCAACGATTTTGATTGGTTATATTCAAACGCCTCAATATGCAAATTACAGCTACCAAAATAGTTTTTTATGTATTCAACACAATTTGAAAACTCGGTTTCATGTGGATAAACGGTTTCAAAGGCAACTAAATCGGTTATTGTTTTTAAGAGGTTTTGCGTATCCATATATTTAAAATCCTTTCTGGCTCAATTTTCTTTGAACCGATTTTTTCGCTGAAACACGTTAAACCCAAACAATGCCACATCTATAAAAATGCAGGTAATTGCCAAAGATATTAATGCATAAAAAGCGCCGGCAAAATTGAAGGTCAAGCCGGCCAACAATATTACGGCAAGATTCAACATCAAAACCAAGCTCGAAAGCTTAATTTTTGTATAATCATGCATAATTTTTGCAAGCAAACTAAAACCGCCAACCGACCCATTGCTCTTAAACACAAAACCAAGGCCAACGCCGACCCCAGCTCCACCTAAAATCGAGGCGATGAATAAATTATGACTCATGATGGGAAACCCTTGGGTAAGCAAAACAAACACTGGAATAACAAATGAACCAAGAGCTGTTTTGAGCCCAAATTTTCCACCACACCTCAATACACCAAGACAAAACAAGGGGACATTAATACCCAGTTGAATATAGGCCGTATTGATGCCAAATAACTTGTGGAGCACAACCGATAGCCCAGGAATTCCGCCTGAAGCTATGTTATTTGGGCAAAGGAACAAATTAAAACTGATGGAAATCATAAAGCATCCAATAACTAGAATTAGGTACTCTAAAATTTCTAGCGATGTTATCGCCTTAAATATATTATTCATAGATCTTTTTTTCGTTAGACTTCTTTCAAAACCATTCGTACCCATTCGACTACGCTCCCGCCGTCGCCCTATGTGGCTATCATCCGTCGCTCTACGTAGCTATGGATGACAGGTGGCGGGCAGGCCCATTCTACTACGCTCA
>CAZLQB010000019.1:0-13820 GCA_964561585.1 uncultured Pseudomonadota bacterium | reverse complement strand
GCGGCTTTTTCAGGTATTTCACAATTACGAAATCGGGTTATTGGCCGTGTGTTTAGGGAGCTTGAATTGATTGAGCAATGGGGGTCTGGCCTAAAAAGAATGCAGGTTGTTTGTCAGCAACAGGGAATTCCTGCACCAAAAATTGAGGAAGTGGGTAATTTTTTTAAAGTAACATTATATCACGGCACAGAGAAGCAACGCGATGCTGACGGTTGGAATAAACCAATTGTTGAATATCTAAAAAAACATAAGAAAATATCACCAAAAAAGGCACAGGTGCTTTGGGCTGTTACATCAAGAACAACAAGCACAAGACTGAAAAAGATGGTTGAGACGGGTATTCTGGCGGAAATATCTACTGGGCAATTTGATCCACAAAAGATATTCAGTTTACGTGATTAATATTAGGCCCACGAGATTCACTTGTGGGCCTAATACAATTTATCAAATATGCATGGATATTGATTTAGCCGGACGGAAGAGCGAGTTTGCCTTGCCTTCCATAACAACTAAATCACGATCTAATTCTCTAAAATATTCCAAAAGCATTTCGGAGTATTTTGGATTGCGTAATGCCAGGTCGATATTTGCCTTGAGCAGTCCCATTGGGTTGCCAATATCATAGCGAACTCCCTGAACTTTGTAGGCAAATACTTTTTCGCCCGACAATAAAAGTGTTTGAATTGCGTCGGTTAATTGAATTTCACCATTAGTACCAACCCTGAGTTCATCAAGTGCTTCAAAAATAGTTGGCGAAAGAATATAGCGGCCGATAATGGCTAAGTTTGATGGAGCATTTGCAGGACTTGGTTTTTCAACTAGTTCTTTTACTTGGAAAAGATTTGGTGAAAATTGCTTGCGAATGCCAATAACACCATAACTAGAGACGTTATTAAGGGGAACTTCTTGAACGGCAACGACGTTACATTTTTCTTGCTGGGCAATTTGCATGAGTTGAGCTATTGCCGGTGTTTGATGGACAATGATATCGTCAGGTAAAAAGACGGCGACATATTCTTTGCCAATAACGTGTTTTGCGCTCCAAACAGCATGGCCTAATCCAAGGGGTTCTTTTTGGCGAATATAGATAAAATTTGTTGCATGAATAATCTTTGTTAGACCGTCGATAAGGTCTTTCTTTTTCTTTGATTCAAGAAATGTGTCAAGTTCCGGATACGTATCAAAGTGGTCTTCGATAGCGCTTTTGTTTTTACCGGTAACCACGATATAATTTTTAATGCCGGCCTTGAGCCCCTCTTCAACAATATATTGAATTGCTGGCTTATCAAGGATAGGAAGCATTTCCTTCGGCATTGTTTTTGTTGCAGGAAGAAACCGAGTTCCTAGTCCTCCTGCGGGTATTATTGCTTTAGTGACCATTAAGCCAACTCCTTTATCATCCTTTTATAGTTCAAAATTGTTCAAGAAATTTTATTTTGCCATTCAGCAATAAGCGGATATCATCGATTCCATACTTGAGCATGAGGAGTCTCGTGAGGCCAAAGCCGAAGGCAAAACCTGAATAAACGGTGGGGTCAATGCCGCAGTTCTTGAGTACATTTGGATGTACGAGTCCGCCTGGAAATACTTCAACCCAGGTTGATTTTTTGCAAACCGAACAACCGTTTTTACAGAATGGGCAGCGCATATCTATTTCTACACCAGGTTCAACAAATGGGAAGAATCCTGGTCTGATGCGTATATCGAGTGAATCTTTTTTATATAATTTTTTCAAGAATGTTTGCGTGGTGCCAAACAAATGAGCAAGGGTTACATCTTTATCGATAAAAAGCCCTTCGCATTGCATAAACATAAAGTCATGCGTTGCATCGGTTGCTTCTTGTCTAAAAACGCGACCAGGGGCAACGACGGCGATTGGGGGTTTTTTGTTTTTCATGGCATGTACCTGCACCGTTGAGGTTTGGCTGCGCATGAGAAGTCCTGCGGTGCGATCAATCCAAAACGTGTCTTGTGTGTCGCGTGCAGGGTGATCTTTGGGGATGTTGAGATTGGTAAAATTGTATTCTTCTGTTTCCATTTCAGGGCCATCCATAATCTCATAACCCATGGAAATAAAAATATCTTGGATTTCTTCAATAAATTGAGAATAAGGATGAACGTGTCCAATTTTAGCATTGGGAAGGCTTGCTGTTACATCAAAATGTTGCAGCTTAATGCTCGCGGCGTTAGTTTGTTGGGCAATGATTTGTTCTTTTGTCTGGGTAAGTTGCTCATCGGCGCTTGTTTTGAGATGATGAATAAGTGGGCCGAATTCTTTTTTTTCTTCAAGCGATAAATTTTTCATTTCTGACAAAAGCTGCGTGATGAGGCCTTTTTTGCCTAAAAAATGAATGCGAACTTCTTCAAGTTCTTTGGGTGTTTTAATTTGCACCAAAGCAGATTTAAACGATTCTTGAATAGTGTTAATTTGTTCTTTTATATTTTGCATGGCAACATCCTTCCAACGAAAACAACGATACAGGCCTTGATAAAAAGGGTAACACTTTTTAACGTTTTGACTAGGTTTGACTCGAGAAATCCTCAATTATCGGATTTTGAGTGTTAGGATGGTGATGAGCGCCAAAATAAAAGAAACAATCCAAAACCGAACCGTGATTTTTGTTTCTTTCCATCCGGCAAGTTCAAAATGGTGGTGAATAGGTGCCATTTTAAAGAGTCGTTTTCCGTAGAGCTTGAACGTGATAACTTGAAGAATTACCGAAACAGTTTCAAGCACAAATATGCCGCCACAAATAAGCAGCAAAATTTCTTGGCGAGTCATAAGCGCAATAAGCGCCAGCCCTGCACCAAATGCCAGCGCGCCAACATCACCCATAAAGATTTGAGCAGGGTACGTGTTGTACCACAAAAATCCAATAAGTGCGCCAATAAAGGTTGCGGCTAAAATTGAAAGCTCAGCGCTTCCGGTAAATGGTATGAAGAGATAAGCGGCAAATTTTGCATGTCCGGCCAAGTAAGAAATGAGGGCAAAGGTAGAAAAGTTAAAAATAAGCGGGCCGGTTGCTAGGCCATCAAGGCCATCGGTTAGGTTAACGGCATTGCTTGTTGCAATAATAATAAAGATTGCCCAAGGAATTAATAAAATCCCAAGGTCCGGATTAAAGTTCTTAAAAAATGGAATGCAAAGGTGTGTGTCCGGGTTAATGAAAAAATACCATGCCGAAACAACAATGGTCGCACAAATAACCTGGAGCCAGAATTTAAGCCTGGCCGAGATTCCTTTTTTATGGAAAATTTTATTCCAATCATCCCAAAACCCAATAAGCCCAAAGCTAACAACACAAAACAAGAAGATTAATACGCTTATTTTGCTTAAGTTTGTCCACAATAAACTGTTGACCAAAAAGATGCCTATAACAAAAAGCCCGCCCATGGTTGGGGTATTGTTTTTGACGGCATGGGTTTCGGGGGTCCATTCACGAACTTTTGAGCGGAAATGTTTTTGGCAAAGCCGTATAAACCAATTTCCAAATAAGAAAGAGAAAAGGAGTGCGGTCAGCAATGCGCTAATTGCTCGAACGCTTACGTAATGAAAAATATTGAGAATACTAAAATGATTTTGAAGACTTTGCGATAAATGATAAATCATAAAATATTAACCCCATATGGTTTTTTCAGAAATATTTAAGGATGGAAATTACCCCTATGAAATTATAGCATACTCGTTTGATGGTGAAATTTGAAGTTTTGGCGCAGATTGCCATTGTTTAGGTAGAGAACTTTGGGGCTTGGAGCTGATTTTCGGTGCCTTGATTAATTAAACCGGAGCCCAGATTTGCCAAAGCCTCAAGAATATTTGGATTTTTAGCCACAAATTGGGTCAAGCTATCTTTGGTGAGTGGTGTATTTGATTCCTTTTGTTGTGCAAAAAAGGATGTGATTGTTTGTTTAACCGGTTCGCTGAGCAATGGAAGCGCCCACGTAAGAACGCTGCCGGCCAAATATGGGCTGGCGTAACACAAGATATGAAGAAAAGCGTCCTTAAAGCTGCTAAACTTTTTACCCGATATTTGTTCGGTAAACTCGATAAGCATTTGCTTGGCTGCGCCAACTGCCTCGCCGGATGAAAATTGAGGTTCTGAAAGGGCAAATGTGAGTATTTTTGTCACAAAAGGATCTTGTGTGTTTTGAAGAATATACGAACACATAGCATCCAAAATCATTACCATTTCCGATGCAAATGTATATTCGGCCGCTGTTCTTCTACCCATTTTTGCAAGCGGGCTTCGTTCTTGATATCTGAGGTATCGTTGAAGGCTATTCTTAATGAAAAGGAGTTCGCAAACCGCTTGGGATGAAAATTCACTTGTCGTTGCATAATAGTGCATGATTTTTTGCACGTCATTAAATAGTGCGGCAACTTGGGCATTTTCGGCTAAAATATTTTCAGTGTTTTCAAGTGAAGCAATATTTTGAAAGCGAATCAAAAGGCCAGCCTTTGTTGGATCAATTGTTATTTGCTGATAAAGCGCTGTTAATTCATTTTTTATGCAAAAAAGCTTGTTAATAAACAACGAAAAAACCATTTTGGTTTGTCTGAGCACTTCTGTTTCTTTTGCTGATAATATGCCTGAATTATGCAATTGGGCTTCAATCTTTTGTTTGTTTTTTTCAAAATCTTCAGCTATTTGCTCAAGCTCCATAATATAGGCTTTTAAAGCTTGGTCCGATTTTCTATAAGCGCCAATGCGATATTGGTTTATCATGCTTACGTATTGATTGAAAAGGCTTGGATCAATGGCGTAAAAATCGGTTTCTATCAAGTATTCAAGGATATTTATTTTATTCTGATCGTACGTTGGGGCCGCATAGTGAATGCCAAATAAACCCCAACACCATGAAATTTTGTGTATAGATATTTCTTGCAAGCGAAGTATTAATAAAAGCTGTTTGTTTATTTGGTTGCTACTAAAACAATCTTCGTTAATGGTTGTTAGTGTTTTACGGCCATTAAGAAGCTGATGCCAGTTTTTTCTGATGCAATTACAAAGTTCTTTAAGCGCTTTTACCTGAAGGTGAAGTATTTGGTGTGTTGGTGATGGTTTTTCAAGAAGGTTGGTGGCCAATAATTCGACTTTTGCCTGCATCTCTTTTTGTCTAAGGCAGAGCAAGAGCAAGAGGCCAATACAATTTTCTGCTTTTTCATCGTCCGAGATTTGGTCAATTGCTTTTTCAAAGGTAGCGAGGCAGAGTTTTTGTTCCTCAAAGACGATTTTGTCTTTTCCCTGCATAAGGCCTTGAGCAAGTCGATCAAAAAGAGTTTCGAGTTCTTTGTGTAATGTTTTTTTTTGCGATTGAAGAGCGGTCAGTTCTTGGCTGTTTTGCTCAATTTCCTGATCCGGCTCGAGCTCGATTGCGTTAAGTGTCGCACTACAAAGTAGTGCGACACTTAATAACCAACTTTTATTGATGACCATCATTGATGTTCCCTATTTATGCAAGATGTTGTGTCAAAGGAGAAAGCATAGGGAATAAGCTCGGGATAAAAGTATTGATGATGTGTTGATAGAGCGTGATGTTGTTTTGGATGTGCTCTGAGTTTTTTAAACTGTTTGCTAGTGTTTCAATGAGCGTTTCTTTAATGTTTTTAAACGCTTCATTGTTGCCTTGTAAGTCGGCAATAAAATCATTCAATTCGGAGCGAGTTCCTTGGATTGATTGAATAAAGTTTTCTTCCTTGGCTGTTGTTAACAACTGTCCGACTTGTTCTTCTAACGCTTTGATTGTTTCTTGGCGTTCTTTGGTCAGGGTTGCAATGCCAACGCTGGCGGCAGCTTTTTTGTATCGTTTGAGATCGTTAGCCTTTTGATTTTGATCAATAATTCGTAGGGCTTCTTTTTTGAGGTGTTGTATATATGTTGTGTAGCCTTCTTTAATGCTATCAAAATCAAATTCTTCTGCCGTGCGTTCGTTCTCGTCTGCAATTTGTTGGATCTTTTCGTTTTTTCCGAAAAGTTGTTTTTCAAGGATGATAGCTTCTTTTGTGATAGCTTTTGCAACCTGGGCTCGCTTTTCCAGTCTTTGATCGGTATCAATTACTTGTGGTTTTGCTGCAGCACTATTGATTTTTTCTTGTAGCTTTTGAATGGCCGAAACAAGCTTTTCTGAAGGGACTTCTCCCTTGTTTTGCTTGGCGGCTAATTGTTTTTCTAGGCGAGCAAGGGTTTCTTTGTCTTTTTCGATTGCTACAGCGGGTGTTGCGGCAATTTCGAGGCTGGCTAATTGTTTTTGTTTTTCGGTAATTGACCCATCAATTACTTCCAGCTGATTTTTCATTACTTGAAGCCTTGCTTGGATGGTTGCAAGTTCCTTGCCTTTGCATGATTTTTTAAGGATTTCGCGAAGCTCTATTTCAGAGGTTAATGCATCGCGTTGTTTTTCAAGGCTTTGTATTGCTTGAAAACATTCCTCTTTACGTATTTGGATTTGTTTTTGCGATTTGACTGGTTGCATTATTTCATTAATTTCTTGTGATAAACGAGCAAACGAAGCCATTCCTTCTTCTGTTTCGAGGAAATTCTGGATGGTTTCTCGTTTGAGTTCGTCTTCTTCCCATTGCTTACGATATGCGCGGCCTTCGGGGGTTTGGCTGGTAAAAAGCTCTTTTTTGAGTGCAATATAATCATGAAGCGTACGAGCAAAGCTTAGGATAATAGCCTTGGCTGTGTCTATTGCTTCTAGTTTGTCAGATGCTGTGCAAAGCCAATATTCGCCATTTTCTGCTGCAATGAGTTTAGCCATGGGAAATTGTGTGGCCGAGTTTATAGCTGTTTGTACGCATTTTGGAAGATTGGCATTGTCTAGACGTGAGGTGCTGACAAGGCCAACGAGTTCTTGTGCTTCTGGGAATACGGTAAAATTTTCAAAAGAGACAACTTGGCGGCCATTTTGGTTGACCAGCTGGGTGAGGCAACTAATAAGTTGTTGGCCTTTGTATTTGTTTACCCATTGTTCTACTTGTTCTGCAAATTCTTTGTCATGAAAAGCAAAGCATGAAATGGTGTAGTATTTAGTGTTTTGAGCAATTGGTGCGGTTGAGGTGATTTGCACCCACAGTTCGTTGATAAATTCCATGCAGCCAGGAATTTGTATTTCGGCCGCAAGTTTGAGATCTTCTGGAATCATCGAAGATAATGGGCATTCTTTATCAAGCAACCCGTTTTCTACCGAAAGATTAAGCCTAAACAAAAGGCGCATGATTTCGGCATACATATTGTTATGGGATCTTGAGGTGTCCTCTAGCGATGTCTTAATTAAAAGAGCGAGCTTAAGTCCAACAAGAGCCAGTGGGTTTTTTGAGGCTTGAGTGACCCATTGCAAAATCGGGGCATCTTTAATGGTATGAAGCGCTTTATTCTGAATGGCTATATAGATCAAATCTTGAAGTATTTGTTGTTTTTCTGGGGATGCTTTTTTGCTGGTGATTTGGCGGATTTGTGTTTGAATTGTTGGAAGCGGGGTGAATATATTGCCAGAACCCTTAAAGCCCCAATCTAGGGCAACTTCTTGTTTTGTTCCAGGAATTTCAAATGTGATTCCTTTTGCCGTGTAGTAATTCAGGCCTTTTATATTTTTGATGGCCGAAAAAATGGCTACATAGGGAAGATCCAAGAGGCTGGCGTTGCTTTTTGCTGCTGATGTTGTGTGTTGGGTGTGTGTGTTATCTGCCGGAGTTTGCACCATTGCGGGTAAAACTTGGCCAGACATTTGTGCATAAGCAAAAGAAGATAAACATAAAACAATGATGTGCATACGAACAATAAAAGAATAGATCGTGTTTTTCACGGTCCCCCCAAAAATAAGATAATATAAAGAATGTCCCTAAATCCCTAAAACCCGGTCAAGAATTTAACCTTGACACATCGTTGATTATAGCACAAAGTTTGCGTATTGCAAGAGTAATTGAAATCGAATAAGGCGGCTGGTTGGCTGCGATGGTATATTTATTTTCAACTATGAAATGGTTGACATAAGTTTGGCTTTGAGCATGATGGTAGAGGTTTAAAAGTGTTCAAGGATGATGACAGATGGAAAAATATGGCTTCTATTATGCGTAAACGATTTATTATTATCATTATTAGTATTTTCGCGCTCTTTTTGACCGCCTGGGTGTCGTTTTTTTTACAACGCAACCATCAATTAATTGGTGCCGGTATTAATCGGACATTTCTTTTTTTATTAATAAATGTGCATATTTTAGTTCTGGGCTTTCTTTTATACGTCATAATTCGGCAAAGTATTAAGCTTTTTATCGAGCGGAAGAAGGGAGTCCCTGGGAGCGTTTTTAAGCGCAATCTTTTATTTGCATTCACCCTTTTTTCGGTTATCCCGTCTTTTTTTGTTTTTTTTACTGCGGGGCGATTAATAACGCGAAGCATAAATGATTGGTTTCAGGTCAGAATTGACGTTGGGCTTAAAAACGGTATTTTGTTGCACGAAAAGCATTCGACTCCTGAGCGAGAAAGATTACGCGTTGCTGGTAAAAAACTAACCGACCATTTGGTGCTGAGTGATTTGAATACAATAACCAAATTGCGGGAGCGTATAGGCTCAAAGATCAATGACTTTGTCGCGCAGGATATTACGACATATGTTTGGCACCTTAATGGCAAGCCATGTGTTGGTGAGGTTAAAGATGAGATTAAGGTGTGGCGCCAATTTCGTAAATTTAACGATCGAACAACAAAAAGTTTGTGCCAAGGATTTTTTCAAAAACTTTCCGAAATTAGTGATGAAGGGCTTTTTGATTTTTATGGCTCATTATATTGGGTCAAAAAGAGTGAAGATTTCTGGGTTATTTTGGTCAGGCGCTACCCGCCAGATATTCGTTACCCTCTCATAGAAATGCAGAATGCTATTACCGATTATGAACAACTTAAATCAATGCGCACGCCTATTTATCTCAATTACCTATTTACGTTTTTTTTGGTGATGATTCTCATTTTGTTTTTGTCCATTTGGTGCGCCTTTTATTTAGCGCGTGGGATAACCAAACCAATTCAGGAACTTTTGGACGCCATCGCACAAATAAGAAAGGGGCGGTGGGATGTCCAGCTTCCTTATCAGGCGACCGATGATTTGCGAACGTTGGTTGAAGGTTTTAAGGGCGGCCGTTTTTTTAGTAAATTCTTATGGCCGCGTGGTAATGTGCAATGCTTCAGCCAGCGAGCTTGTTGTGCGGTTTATGGATACCGAAAATGTTTGTGGTAAGCGCATTAATGTTTTGGGCAGCGTGGTAACAAAAACTTTTTTTGAATTAGTAAGGGATTTGCAACGGGGTGAAAAACAACAACTTTCGCAAGAAATTGTGTTGCATCTCAAGGGCGAGGAACATTTTTTTGTGGCAACAATTTCGTTGGTGACGATAAACAATCTACCTAAAAATTTTGGTCGTGGAGCTTTGATTGTCCTTGAAGACGTGACCGAGGTTGTCAGGGCAAATAAATTACGCACGTGGCAAGAAGCGGCAAAACAAATGGCCCACGAGATAAAAAATCCGCTTACCCCAATTCAGTTGGCTACGCAAAGATTACAGCGGAGATTTGGCAAAACGTTATCCGAAGATCCGGCCTTTTCTCAGTGTACCAATGTTATTTTGGAGCAAGTTGCTTTGATAAAAGGGTTAGTTGTCCATTTTTCTGAGTTTGCAACCATGCCAGGGTTAAATAGCGAGGTTGCCGATTTAAATCAAATTATACAAGACGTTGCATGCCTCTATCGCCTTAGTTATGCAGACGTTGATATAGGCGTTGAGTCATCCGAAAAAATACCGTTAATCATGGTTGATATAAAAAAAATAAAACGAGTTTTAGTAAATTTATTTGATAACAGTATTCGTGCTTTGCAAACAAAATATGAGGATCGGTGGCATTGCAAAGAAATTAAAATAAGCACACAAATTTCTGAAGACGGTCGCTGGATAAACCTTTTGTTTGCCGATAATGGTTCAGGAATTTCTCCTGATGTTCGAGACAAGCTGTTTTTGCCTTATGTCTCAACCGAAAAAAAGAATATGGGTCTTGGTTTAGCAATAGTTCGTGACATCATAGCTTTACATGGTGGTACTATTTGCTTGATTCCTTCTGAAAAAGGTGTTATGTTCCACATACAATTGCCTATTTAAAGTCAAATTTGAATATAGATTAAGTTTTTAGAAGAATTATTTGATTTTTTTAATTATTTTTTCTACTGTTATAATGTTAGTTGAAATTAGCGTTTATTGTGAAATTTAAAAAATAGTCCGGATATTTAATTTTTTCAGGGAGTTTTTCATGCAAAAGAATGTATTTTCATATGCAATCGGCGTAGCAGCATTGTCACTTCTTTGTTCTTGCGGTACATGCAAAAAAGACGAAGTTAAAGTTGACGTAAAAGACCAAGCTCCAATCGAGCAAAAGTCAGAAGCAGCTAAAGAATTGGCTCAAAACGAAGTGCCAACAACTCCAGGTACAGAAGCAACTCCAGCAGAAGTAACTCCAGCTACAGAGGCAACTCCAGCTGAAGCAACTCCAGTTGAAGAAAACAAAGCTGCCTAATTAGTTTTGATTTTAAAAAAAGAGGCCTCCGAATTTCGGAGGCCTCTTTTTTTGCTTTTTTTTTGTGTTAACAAATATGTTTATACATCTTTGTTTCTAATCTCGATAAAATTGATTCTGGAATTTCCACCTTTTTGGTTGCTCCGCTTGTGTTTTGAGCTTCGATGGTAACGGTTTGACCATGATAATGGATAGTTATGTGTTGATCCATTTCTATCTGGTCTGGGTTATTACTTTGCAGGAGGATGCAAAATATTGGCGCCCAGGCAATAAGTGGCAATGGAGAGACAATATTGCGTTCTTTGCTGATATTAATTCTGACAAATTCACTGTGTGTTGGATCGTGTGGATTGGCCAGCATATTTCTTTGTATGTTTTGTAATTCTCGTTTGAGCGCATTAATATCAAACTCTTTTTCGGCCGGAATAGTTGAAAAGCGGGTAATCATTTCAACTGCTTGTTCTACCGCCGGAAGCATATCGTCCGATTCTCGCCCCGCGGCCATACATTTTAGAAGTTTTTGAAAAGCTTCTTTATTGCTTAAAGGTCGGCCTGTTTTTTTGGTTGCAGGCTTTTGTGCTTGTTGGGTAATGGTGTGGTTGATTGCCGAAACCTGGATTTGCATAATCTTTGGGGTAAGAAAGCATGGGTCTATTTTACGTTTACTGATTGGTCCATCGGTTGAAACAAAGTCGATTATTTGTATGATATCGTTGTGTGAATAAACGTTGAGGATCTTTTTAAATATGGGTGAGGTAACAAATTCTTCGGTTTCTATTTGAATGGGTGTGGCCAGCAAAATCAGCTCATCAATGCAAAGATCTTGGTTTAACAGAGTTTGCTGATCGGGTAAGATTTCTTGGGCAATTTTTAAGATAGATTTTGAGGTTACTGGTTTTGTTGGCGTTAGGTTGTTGAGGGTTGCGTGTACGCCCGCAAGATTAAGTGCAACGTTGCCGCCATGGCTATGGCAAACAATGCGTATTTTTGGATTTAGGCCTTGGCTTTTGTAGCTTTCAATTTCTTGGCTGAGTGCCAAATACAAAGCAACGGCTTCTTGGCGGCGAGATGTTTGGCTCAGCAGCCCGCTCCATCCAAAGGTATAATAGGAGGATTTTTCGGCCTGGCAATGGTCTACGAGTTTTAGAATATCCTGGTATACACCAGCAAAGCCGCAGGCGACCTTGTTTTTTTTAGGGTTGGCGAGATTGACTTTGTGCAGTCCATAGTCAAACAAAAAACTAGGCGAGTTTTTTTGAGATCGTATTCGTGCCCATTGTTGAAGCATTTGATAATGAGAGCCTTCATATTGGTCGTTCATAAGGTCGTTGAAATTGAGAACGGTATACATTGAGCCGCTGGTTCCATGGACAAGAATTGTTATCCATGGGCGATTGGCTTCATTATTGTTAGGCGCGATTGCTCCATTTTCGGCAAGCAGTACGCCAAATAAAAAGACAGAAAACGTTACGATGAAAACCCTGATTTTTGATAAACAAAACATACGAGATTATCCCCTAATAAACAGCCCAAACCCCAATAAGATATACTCAAGTTTATCAGGTAATTTATCCTGAGCAAGACCTGGTTTTTTTAGGCCACAGAATATGCCAAATTGAAAAGGGGAAGGTATACAGAGGCCATAAGTACGGCGATGATAAGGCCAACGATTATCATCAGCGTTGGTTGAAAAAATAGGGAGAAGAGGGTTAGGTTGTTTTTAAGCTTTTGTTCAAAGATCACGGTGGCTTTGTCGAGCATTGCGTCAAGTTTGCCCGTTTGTTCACCAATGGCGATAAAGGTTTCGAGGATTTCGGCATCCTTATGTGACGCCAATCGAGGCAATTGGGTTGCGAGGCTATGCCCTGCAATAAGCGCATCGGTTACTTCGGCGACCTTTTTTTTGAAATGATGGTTTTTTATCGAGGGTGCTATGGTTTCTAAAGCATCTTTGAGTGGAATGCCGGCCTTCAGAAAAAGCGATAGCATGCGCAGGGTATTGATCAAATTTGAGGTGTGAATTATGTTGCCCAACAAAGGAATCTTGGCAAGAAGGCCAGAAATAACGTTTTTGGGGGTTATATACTTAATAACACCTATGCCGAACGCAAAAACCGCCAAAAAGATGAGGCTATACCAGGATCTAAGCCATGAACTAAGGGCAAGAATGCCGCGAGTTAATGGGGGCAATGTTTTATTGGTTGAGCTAAAAAACGCCTCAAATTGCGGGATAATACCGACAAGAATGCCGATCATGATAATAAACCCAAAGGTGATAGTGAATAACGGGAGTATAGAGGCCTCAACAAGCGTTTTTTTGAAGGTGTTTTGGTCTTTTAGATATGCACATAAATAGGTAAGCGCTGGCGCTAGATTGCCTGTTTTTTCCCCCGCAGTTATTAACAGGATCACCGTTGGTGAAAAGGTTTCGGGGTATCCTTTTAGCGCGACAGAAAATGATGATCCTTTTTCAACCGTTTGGGTGATTTGTTTGAGCTTTGAACATAAGCTTTGGTCGGTAAGTTGTGAGGTGACTAGTTTTAGGGCGGTTAAAAGTGGTACACCGCTATCCAAAAGGTGGCGAAGGTATTCAAAAAAGTTTATCAGCGCCGATTGTGTATTTGTGGTTTGGTGACTCAACAGCCACCTTTTTGGCGATTTTTGCTCGGTGTATGATAAAAGCGCAATCCCGTTGACCAATAATTGTTCTTTGAGTTGTATCGGCCCGGCAACCGCAAGGGTCCCTTGTTTTTGGTTACCCGATAGGTCGATGCCTTTCCAGTGATACTGCATAAGTATCCTTTTATTTGATGCTTGTTTGAGTTTCGATGCCGCACAAAGCATATAATTGGGGGAGCGTAAGATCGTCAACGTTGATTTTAATGAGCTTTTTTTTGCTCGTGTGCCCGCTAAGGATTTTAATATCTTGTTGTGGAACGCGAAGTTTTTTGCTCAAAAGCCGGATAAGTTCTTCGTTTGCTTTGCCTTTTTCTGGCTGGCTTTTGAGTGTGCATTTGACTGATCCTTGTTGTTCAAGGCTGAATGCTTGCTTTTTAGAGTTTGGGACTACCTTTATCTCAATTACTAAACTCATGAACTCCTCGTAGAAATATAAAAAAATACTAGAAAAAGAAGCGGTTTCAGGTATTATATTACCATGAAAACTTGTTTTTCGAGTTACTCTTTGAAAATAGTAAGAAATTAGCAAAAAAATTAGCGCCCATAGCTCAACTGGATAGAGTATCAGACTACGAATCTGACGGT
>CAZLQB010000018.1:11927-14100 GCA_964561585.1 uncultured Pseudomonadota bacterium | reverse complement strand
CAGTAAATTTGGCCAAATTTCGGCCTCAACAATAATCAGTTTTGCTGGGTTTATCCGTTTGAAGGCCAAAAGCATCGCAAAAAGGAAATCAAACGGCATAAAGCTTATATAATCGGCGTTAAGTTTTTTGGCCATCTGCATGCCGCCAACTGTCCCGGTGGTCAGGTAAATGCTATGGGTTGGGTGTGCTTGTTTATAATAATTTATAAAGTGTTCAATGGCCATAACCTCACCCACAGAAACGGCGTGAATCCATATAACCGGACCGTTTTTTGGGGGCTTGGGAACAAACCCAAGGCGCTCGCGCCAGGTGCCAAAAGATTTCCCCTTGAAATAACGGACACAAAAATAGAGGAGTATTATGGGGGCAAAAACGATCTGGAGCATTTGATAAAGGACGAAAAATAATACGAGCAGAAACATATTTTGGTCGCGCTTTCTTGAATAATTGAGATCAATAAGGCAATGAAGAGCTTGTTTAGGTAAGTATACCCAAAATTTTAAAAATGATGAGCTCTTTTGCATTGTTACCATTTGTAAGAAAATATGAGCTATAGGGCTTTTGACTTCGGTTTTCCCATGATATACGGTAGAAAGGATAGTTCGGAGGTTTCTCTTAATATCATTAACAGCAGTTCGGAGGTTTATTATGAATATGTCACATAAAATACGAATACGTATGTTATTCACCTTTCTCCTTTTGGGTTTTGTGGTGCAGGAGAATGTTGCGGCTATGAACGCAGGCATTTTGGCCGAGCAGAAGAGCATTGATGAATTGCTGAGCATTGTTGAAGATGTTAAGTATGAACAAACACCAAATGCTAATTTGGATTGGCGGAACCCGGTAGAGCCAGAGTGGCTTGACCTTGCTTGGATTAACCATCTTTCAGATGATCAAAAAAATGAACTGAAGAAGCGATAGTTTTTGAAGCATCTTTGCCCAATTGATAATGATGCAATTAATGGCCTAACCGTGACAAATTTAAAAAGTTTAGCCGAAGCGGCTCTTATTCCAGCATTTGATTATGTTGGTGATGCTTCGCTTGTGCTTACCGATGAAATTGCAACCGTTATCGCAAAGTCTATGATCGAGAATATGGGTGCTATTGGGTCATTTAAACTATTAGTAAATAGTTGGGATATTGGTGCCAAGGTTGCGCACGTTTATCCTTGGTTTACGAGTGTTCCTCAAGTTTTGCAAACACAGCTTAAGCGTCATTTCCATGCAATTATGTGTGCCAACGGATTTAATTATAAGCTTGTGAATTCAGAGGCTATTAATATTGATGGTATTAACTTTGTTCATGCGGATCCTAATCTCTATAAGAAAAACATTAAAAAAGTTCTATGGTTGGAAGCTGGTAAACCAACAGATAACCGAGAAATTACTGGATTAACGGTAGCTGATTTAAAAGAATTGGCCGCAAAAAAACTCATTCCAACATTTGATTTTGTTGGGGATGATGCGCAAGCCATAACCGCAGAAACCGCGAATGCAATAGCAATTTCTATGGTTTATAAGATGATCCCGTTTGTCTTTATTGATTGCTATAAGATGATTAGTGATTCACCAGTTCAACATGTTGGTAAGTTGTTACCATTCATTACATGGACGCCTTGTTTTGGCCGTAAGAGTTATAGAATACCCATTATTGGCAAGCAATTGCGTTTTGGCGGTTGGTGTTTTAGGGTGCCTTATATCAACAAAGAGTCTTTTAAAGAATTGTATTTAAAGCGGGCTTTTCGTCCTTTAATAGAAACCTGGGATAATAAGAAAAAGATTGCTAAGCCATATGCTTGGTTTTCATCTCTTCCTGCAGTATTACAAGAAAAGCTTGGTCTTTATTTCAGGATCGCCATGATTAAATCGGCTACTATTATGAAAACAGACTGGAATTTTTGCTTGAACAGGTTGATGCCATTAAGCGATCGTTCAATAATAAATAGTGTATCAATAGACGCATTAATCAAATTTGGGTTAGTTGATATGCCTTGCTTTTATAGTGATTTTGAATGCTTTTGCAGATTAGAAGAAGATGCAAAAGCTGGTTATCATGCTGATTCTTGCATGGCTATTGTCAGGGATGGTACTTTATTAGAAAAAGAACAAGTCGAGCACATGAAAAAAATCATAGCTTATATGCCAGAAAACTTTAGAAAAAAGGTCAAAGAT
>CAZLQB010000018.1:0-11917 GCA_964561585.1 uncultured Pseudomonadota bacterium | reverse complement strand
AAAGATGGTTTTGCTCGAAGCTATGCTTGGAATATTAACAAAGATAACCCAAGCAGAGTTTTTGATCAGGCTGAACAGGCTGTTATTAAAACAGTATTGCCAATCCGTGACCGATAAGTTTTAATCCGCCATTTGGTTTAGAGAGAAGGTTATAATCCTTATTGAAGGGTTGTGACCTTCTCTCTTTTTGAATAAAAATGCCTATATTATTCGCAAAATAGCATTGAAAAACGCAAAAAGCGGAAAAAGCCTTTATCTCTGGGCTTTTTTTATATAAATCAGTTGACTTTATCAAGCGCTTTTTATTACCATTAGAATATAACAACGGAGAATGGTAATGAAGTTGAATTGTTCGGTTTCTGCGAAATAAGTTCCATTGGTGCTTTTTCGCAAAAAAGGAGACTTCGATGAAAAAGTTGATATATCTTTTGTTTGCTTTGAGTTTAGCCGTAAGCCCTGATGCTTTAGTTCAGGCTTCAAGTTGTGGCACCGGGGACGAGGAGGATGGTGGTGATATGACATCCCAGTCTTACAAGTGTAGCGAAACTGAAGAAGATGGCGAAGACGATAGCAAGGAATCACCTAAAATAATTGCCGAAACAGGTGATGAAGAGGAAACCAGAGAAGATGATGCTTGCTAATATAGGAAAATGATTCATTTAGAACATGCATTTTAGCCCTGTAGTTTCTAACAATACGTTTAGAAGTTACAGGGCTTTTTTTGTAACCAAATTAGCCGCGTTCTTCGATACGAACAACTGATCCATTAGGTTGTTTTTCGACAATAAAATGAACGGGGAAATTGTCTTTCATTTCGGGTAGGTGTGAAACAACGATGATTTTTGAAAAGTCGCTTTTAATGCTGTAAAGCGCCTCGGTAATTCGGGCAAGGCCTTCTTCGTCCTGTGACCCAAATCCTTCATCAATAATAAGTGTTTGTAGCGCCGTTCCAGCCCGTCTGGCCAAGAGCTTAGATATTGCAATGCGAAGGGCAAAGTCGACCCTAAACGCCTCTCCACCTGAATACATTTCGTAGGGGCGGATGCCTGCCGTGTCCGAAATATGGATATCGAGCGATTCTTTAACGCCACCGCTTTTGAGGTCGCGCAACGATTCTATAAAAATTTGTGCCTGATTATCGGTAAGTTTTGCAAGCAGGATATTTGCTTCCTGTTCAATTTCTGGAATTGCTTCCTCAATCAAAAGAGCAGGAATTCCGTTTTTACTAAATGCTTGTGCAAGGGTTTGATAATCATCTATTTCTTGGTCAAGTACGGCAATTTGTGCCTGCTTTACCAGGTGCTCGGCTTTTATTTTTTTAATGCGTTGAAGTTCGGCATCAATTCGTGTTTGTTGCTGGGTTATGTGTTCTTTTTGGGTAGAACATTCTCGTAATTCTTTTTTTATTAGATCGAGCTTTTGCAGCAGCGTGTTTTCTTGTATAAGGGCGTCTTTAATAACGCATATATTCTGCTCTAAGTGAGCCCGTTCCCTTTTTAGTTCTTTAAGTTCATGCGTTAGATGATGAATTTTGGTGTGTCTAACGGTTTGCTGTTCGTATTCGTTACTTATTTGGGTGATATTATTGATTGTTTGGTCAAGCTGTTTGATGTTTTCCTGAAGCGCAAGATAGGCCGACTGGTCATAAAGCGTGATGTTTTTTACTTGTTCTATGAGTTCTAGCTGCTGAGTGAGTTTTTTAACTTCGGCATCACTTGCAATGATAACAATCCCATTTTTTTCCATTTGATGCAGTGATTGTGTGTGGTTGTGAAGGGAGATTGCCCCATGCTCCAACTGTTGTTGATATTCAGTTATTTCGATAACCAATTTTTCGCAGGCGGGGGTTATTTCGGCCAATGTTGCAGCGATGACCTTTTCTTGTTCCGCTCGTTGCTTATAGCGGTCGAGTTCTTGTTCTTGTTGCTCAATGGTTTTGTGCTGGTCGACAAGGAGTATTTTAAGTTTTTTCAAAATGGTGCTAATGCGGTTCATTTGGTGGTTTACAAAATGTTCATGGCTAACTAATTTTGCGCCAAGAAATTGTTTTCGTTTGGCGGTAAGCATTTGTTCGCAAAGGGGGCACGCCGGGTTGTTATGATCGTCGACAAGGCGTTTTTTTTGAGTCGATTCTTGTTGTGCATTTTTTAACCAGTTGCCTTTTTGTATGAACGTTTGATAGGCGGTTCGTCTTTTTTCAAACAGCTTTTTGTTGTGTAGGCAATTCGCTGAATAAACTTCGTAATTGGCTTGTTTTTTTTGCAGCTCAGAAAAATCTGAACTGAGGGTTGTATGCTTTTGAGCAAGTTCCTGTAAAAGCCGTTGTTTTTGGGCAAGCGTGTCTTTTTGTTGATCAAGCTGCAAAGATATTTTTTCAAGCTCAAGCCGTTTAACGTAAATATTTTTTTCAAGATCGGTTGTTAAGGTGCTTTGCCGTTGTTGTAGTTGACCTCTGAGAATAAGTTGCTGTTCTTGGTGCGCAAGATTTTTTTGGCGCAATTCTAAAAAATGCTTTTCTTGCGTTATGAGTGCGCGTTTTTGAGATTCTAGTTCTTTTATGTTTGGCTGGAAAAGGGTTGCTTTGTGGATTTTTTTCCATGTAATAAGTAATTCTTGAAATACCGCCAACTTTTGCTGATATTTTCGGTCGATAGCGACATGGTCCTGTTCCAGCTGGATTCCTTGATTTCTAATGGTAGTAAATGATGCTTTTGCTTCTTCCTGAATGAGTAAGTCGCTGTTAAGTAATTGAAGCTTTTGGTTAAGATTATCGCTTAAAGCAAGCGATTCGGTTAAGTTGTTGGTCAAAAACGCTTCTTGTTCAAGTTCTTTATTTGTTTGGTCGATAAGCGCTGTAAAAAGTTTTTTTTCGTCCATTCGGCTACGCATAGCTTCTTGGGCTTGTTGCTGTAAAAGGTCGTATTTTGATAGCCCAAGAATTGACGCTAATATTTGCTTACGTTCTTTGGGGCTTTTTTTAGAAAATTCATTTGCTTGGCCTTGCCTAAGAAATGATGTGTTAATAAAAGTGTCATAATCAAGCCCCAGTAACCGCTCAATTTTTTCTTGTGTTGCACGAACCGTTTTGTCGGTGAGGGATGAGTAGGCATTGCGTGATTCGTCGAAAATTTCGAAATCTAGCGCCGAATATGGTTTGCCATACGTTTTGGAATATTCCCGGCGTACACGGTAAATTTGTTGGCCAAATTCAAATTCGGCGCAAACCATCATGCGTGTTTGACCAAGGCGCAGGAGGCCCTCGTCGGCTTTGGTTGCACCCGTTATTTTGCGAGCCTGTCCCCATAATGCCCACGTAAGTGCATCAAGTAATGCCGATTTGCCATTGCCGTTCTTCCCTGATAAACAGATAAGATCATGGTTTTTAAAATCGATCGTTTGGACAACGTCGCCATAGCTGAGAAAGTTTTTAAGTTCTATTATCCGTGGAATCATAATTATAGTCTTGGAATATCGTCGTTTACGTAGTAAAATGATACCTTAAAAGTTTATCTTAAATTTAAAAATGTGCTACTAATCATGATGATAGATCGGCGGTATTTCAGGTATTTTGATTGGGTGAGTTTTTCCCTGACCATGCTTTTATTGGCCGGGGGACTTTTGTTTGTCTTTAGCTCAACCTACAAGCCCGAGGCTCCATTTTCGATGTTATTCAAAAAGCAGCTTATGGGTGCCGGGTGTGGTCTTCTTATTTATTTTTATTTTTGCAGCGTCGACGTGCGCAAGGTATCCCGATGGGGATTTTTCCTCTATTTAGGGGTGCTTCTATTGCTTGCATATACTATTGTTGGCGGGATGATTGGTATGGGGGCAAAGCGATGGGTTTCGTTGTTTTTTATACGATTTCAACCATCGGAGCTTGCAAAGCTTTTTTTCCCCTTATTTGTTGCCTATTACT
Source organism: uncultured Pseudomonadota bacterium (assembly GCA_964561585.1). GTDB lineage: Bacteria > Babelota > Babeliae > Babelales > RVW-14 > GWF2-38-10. Next base: position 8,001 of record CAZLQB010000018.1, on the reverse strand, counting down.
TCAGCGAGCTTGAAATTCCACGATTACCAACCCCAAATGCTGTTTTTTTTAAGGAGTTTATCTTTCCATTGGGAATATTGGGAATAAGCTTTTTGTTGATTTTGAAACAACCCGATTTGGGAACGGCGCTTATTATCTTGTTTTCAGGCTTTTTACTGTTCTGGTTTATCGGCATAAACCGGCGATTTTTTCTTATAATAGGTATTGTTGGGGCACTTGGGGCGCCTTTTTTTTGGAAGGTACTCAAGCCATACCAACAAAAGCGCATATTGGTCCTTATGGGTTATGGTGATGCGCGCAAAGAACGGTACCAGATTGAACAGTCAAAAATTGCTATTGGGTCTGGCGGCATTGTGGGCAAGGGCTTATTGTCTGGGACGCAGAATAAGCTAGGGTTTTTACCCGAGGATCATACCGATTTTATTTTCTCAGTTATTTGTGAGGAGTTTGGTTTCTTGGGGGCCTTATTCATCATCCTCTTATTTTTTTTCTTAATAGGGCGCATTTTGATGATGCTTTTGTATGTGCCCTCGCTTTTCGAGCAAATTATTGGCATTGGTCTACTGGCCCATATTCTTTTGTCGGTCGTTATTAATCTGGGGATGGTTACGGGCATGTTGCCAATTGTTGGCATTCCTTTGCCGCTTATTAGCTGTGGACTGACCAATTTATGGATTACCTTGGCAACACTCGGCTGCCTGAATAATATTTCCATCAGAAGGTTTTACTATTAGCGTGAAATCGACAAGTACATAAACATTTTTTGTATCGCCCCATTTTTACCCAGGGTTATTACCCTGGGCTAGTTCCCCACACCCCGTCTGGGGTGTAAATTAAGACCCCAGCGGGGTCAAGGGTATTAGCCACGGGTCAGGCTTTGCGCAACCCGTGGAAATATAATACAAAACAAAACAAGCCCTGGATGGGCGGAACTTCTTTGTTGACGTGATTTTTCTAAAACGGTTTAAAACTTCTTGCGATTATACAGAACAATCAAAATGCAGCCTATAAGCAGTGCGGCATGAACAAGCGGCGATTGCCGTAAATCTATATCAAGCCACCAAGGGATCATTGATATTGGTGCGTAAGCCAATAAAGGAAGGCGCCTGAGGAGTACCTTAACAAAGACTAATCCAGCATGAACACCCATTCCCGCATAGAGTTTCTTGGTGACAATAAAAATAAGATTGAGAAAAAGACCGAGCAAAAAGAGTCCGAGCCCTAGTTTCCAGTGAATGGTAACAAGGTTGAGTGGGTTGCTTAAATCATGCGCAGCCATAAAAATAAATGATGCAATTAGGGCGCTTGTTAGGGGTGATAGCTCTTGTGCAAGCAGTGGGAAAACGGTTCCCCTAAAAATAAGTTCCTCGGTCCATGCAAGAAAAAAGGTTGCGATAAAGCCAAAGGCTACTTTGAAAAAGAACGACGAATTAAGTGTTTGTAGGCAATTAAGATCAAGATGAGCAGCGCCAGAAAAGACAAATATGCCTAAAAAAGAAAGATGTAATATAAAGAACAATGCAAAAAGAGAAAAAAAAGATTTGAGCCATGTGCGTGACAAAAAGAATGAGAAATTTGTTTGAATAAACGAGCGCCACATTGCCTTGGGCGCCATAAACAGCAACCAAACGATGTGAACCAATACAAGAATAGTTAACCCTATTTTCCCCATTCCTTTGTTGGCAAATAAACTAAACGTAGGATCTAATAAAAGGGCAATGGGTTGAATAAGTAAAAAACTTATGAAAATAGAAAAGGCCGATAACACGATCGGCCCTAAACTTTTAAACCATCGATGTTGTAGCATAATTGTAAAAATTTAATTCCAAAATTGTTATGCAGAACGAACTTGTTCTTTAAGATGTTTGCCAGGTTTGAAACGAGGAACATGGATAGCTGGCAATTGGATACGCGCTTTTGTCGCTGGATTGATGCCCATGCGAGCAGGTCTTTTTGATATCCAGTATGTGCCAAAGCCTGTAAGAGAAACTTTGCCACCCTTTCTCAGGGTTCTTTCTACGATACGCGTGAAAGAAGAAAGTACTTTAGCAATATCCTTTTTGCTAAAATTTGTTTCTTCGCTCAAGGCGTTAATGAGTTCCGTCTTGTTCATTAGGGTCTCCCAAAAGTATTGTGACCGACACTACACTATTTCAATGTGAAATTTAAGGCTTGTTTGGTTGTTTGTCAAGCGAAAAGACGTATCTATCCGGTTTTAAAACAACTTTTTTTATTGTTATTTTTTTGAGCAATCAAAAACGTTGGATCTAAGCCAAAAAGCGCCAGTCTCTTTCTGAGAGAAACTATGTTTGCGTGTCGGTAAAATGTGATTTTAAAAGGGATAAACGAAAAGTGATAAGGGTTCTTTATTCTTGAGTTACACTATAAAGGACCTTTTTTGTCGGTGTTAAAATTATCAAATTTAAGCAAGAGGGGATTAGGTTATATGTTTTTTGATATACATTGCCATTTGGATATGATGGTTTTAAAAGAAGAACATCAATTATTAAAAAATGAGAATTTTGCTGATTTAGACGGTATTGTTCGTGTTGTGCGGGATGCTGGTGTGATTGGTATGATTAATATTGGAGCTTGTGTTAACGGGACATTAAACTCAATTACATTGGCTCGTCGCTACAAAGACGTTTTTGCTACACTGGGCATTCATCCGTGTGATTGCGTAGAAAATTGGATTAATGATTTGCATGGTTTAGAAAAATATTTGCACGATATTAATGAAAATAAAATTGTAGGAATTGGCGAAACTGGCCTTGATTTTTTTCATAAACCATTTGATAAAGACCGTCAGGTCGCGGCGTTTAAAACGCATATTGAATTGGCGCTTAAATACAATCTGCCGATAATTGTTCATTCACGAGATGCAAGTGATGAGACTTTGGTGGTTTTGCAGGAATATATTAATGATGGATTGCGCGGTGTCTTGCATTGTTTTTCGCATCAAGCATATGTTGCTGACCAGCTTTTGGCGTGGGGTTTTTATATAGGGATTGGTGGTTATATAACGTATCCAAAAAACAATGAGCTGCGAGAGACGGTTAAAAACATTCAGCTGGACCGATTATTGCTTGAAACCGATGCGCCATTTCTTCCGCCACAGCAATTTAGAGGCAAACAAAATTCGCCAGCATATGTTCCATTGTTTGCGCATATGATTGCCGACCTAAAGGGAATAACCCATCAGGATTTGGCTGAGGCAACAACAAAAAATGCACGGCAGCTTTTTAAGCTTGCGGTATAAATTTCAAAATGCCGGCATCCTTGACCATTTGTAGATTGTATGCGTCTTCTTGGTTGCCTACAATTTCTTGAATGGTGACCGGTTTGTGTTCTGTGCGCAAGAGGGCGCCCGGTTGGATGCGGTACGTATTAACCAGTTTGCCATCAACGTTTTGTAGTACGAAATGGTAATTTTGGCATCGGCCGGCTGTTTCTTGTTCAAGATATTTTGGTTGTTCTCGGTGTGAGACAATTATGCTCAAGCTGTTATCGCTGCTAACGAAATTTTGTTCAATAACATGATAACTAAAGTACTCGCCTGAGCGCTGCACCTTTTGAAATAATTCATCAATGATAATAAGCGCTTTTTTTTCCTTACCTAATTTTTCCTTTTCTTGGACAATATGTTTAACCGACTCTACTTCATCTCTAAAGCCTGAAGTTCCTGTCTGGTTTTCTGGTGCGGTCGCATTATTAACCGTTTTGCCTAGGTTGTCGGCAGCATTGAATGATAGAAGCATACGGTCAAAAGGGGTTGTTATCCATGTAGTTGCAGGAACAAAACCGATTGTGTGCGCCATGAGTGTTGCGATTGCAATGGTCCGCTCTATCGTTGATTTGCCGCCTTCTGTTGGCCCGGACAGTATTATTGTTGATGCCAGACCATTATTACCCATTTCGATATTATTGGTAACAATGTTTTCCGGCTGCGTTTTGTTCAAAAGATGTGGAAGCCATATATTGGTTGCGGCAATATGCGGTAGGGGTTGGTCTTCATATTCAGCAAAACAGAACGTAATGGCTTTTTGTTCAAATGCTTTGATTAATTTGACCTCTGATACTTTGCGATCTATTTCACCGAGTGCTTCGATCCACGGCGCAAATGTATCTTTTATCGACAGCATTGTTTTATAGGCTGCAAGTAAATCATCAGATCCAAATCGTATATTTAGGTTTTTGACAAATCCTACCGGTGAAAACCAATTGTGTGGTTCGGTGCTTTCGGTTTCATTTATATGTGTTTGTAGCGTATCTAAAAGCTGCGATATTTCTTGCTGGGTTGCTTCAAGGTAAGCGATAGCCCTCGTTATACTACTCCTTGGTAAGCCATTTGCTATGCCATTTTTATTGAGCATGTTTTTCCAATAGGTGACTTTGGCTTGGATAACTTTTTCGGCATCAAGTTCTTCTACTTCGTCAAGATTATCGCGCAGGATTTGATTACTGATAAGGATTTTCTGTATTTGTTTTACATGATGTATAAGTTGTGCAAAATCAAGCAGGGCTTTGCGGGCTTGTTGGATGCTGGTGGTTGTTTTTAGAATAGATTTTTGTGGGATTTTCAAAAAATGTTGATACGCATATGCCGGTATTAAGCCGGTGCAGGTAAGCAATTTGATGCTGTGCCAAGGCAATAAGACAAATCCTGGGGTTGGGATTGGTGTTTGGGTAAAAGGAAATGCGGATTCCCAACTAAAAATTGGTGCGTCAAATTTAATTTGGCAGGCAAGCAGATAAAGCGCACAGGGAATAACAATGGTTGTTAATGTTTTATGTTGCATTAATGGGTGTGAGAACCGAATTGATCGCTCTTCTTGCGCTGTTAACGATATCGTTAATGTTTTTTGATCGAGTGTTGTTTGGCAACAAGGCATATGTTCGGTAATGAGTTTTTGCGTTTCACGAGCTTGTTGCATATCATCGTAGAAAAGCTTAATGGAGCTTGAGGTAATTATTTGATTGTTAGGCTTTATGAGGTTGTTTTGTGCGCACAAAGTCGTGAGCTTTGCATATTCCTGTTGTAGGCGATTTTTGACCGCCTGATCAACGATCATATGGGCAAGTTTATTGATAATCGGGAGAATTATTGGCATAGCCAAAAGCTTCCAATTACCTAGATAATCAAAATCTTTGGGGATGGCTAAAGCTGTTTCTTTGAGGTTTTCCCACCCCTTATCAATCATGCTGACACCAAACATAATCATGCCGGCGTCTTGAATAAACGTTGTCCAATTTATGGCGCTAATAAATGCGGGTGTTTTGTCTAACGTGTCAATTGCTTCTTGCATTTGTGCAACGTCGCCGCCGCTCATTTTTTGAAATTCCAACATAAATTCAATGATCGGACTAAAGTTGCTATTTGTTGCATAAGGAGCATTTGAAATAACCCCAGCAGCAGAATCGTCCTTCCAAAATGATAAAAATGAATCTTCTAGGCCTTGTTTCTTTATTTGTTTTAAATGGGTATCGAGTTTTTCTAGTAGCTCAGTATTTCTCAGAAGCTCTTTTGAAACGTTTTGAGTCCGCTTGAGTTGGTCAATATCGGTTGTTGGCATGCTAAGAACTTTGGCCCATTTTACGTACCCACTTTTTAAGCTGGTGTGAACGGCGAGCTGATGTAATAAGTGATCTTGTTCTTTATATGAATCTTTTTCTTTATCAAGCGAGCTGCATGCAACATAAAGATTGTGTTCGTAGTCACTAAAGTCGACGAGTTGATTAAACGATTCTTGTTTCATTAATTCGTTGAGCGCAAAACGGCCAAAAAGAATGTCGTTATCGGTGATAAAGTGGGCCAACGTATGCCGAGCATGATAAAGCGCTGCTAACGATTGTTCGGTGTTTGCAGCCGGATTATTCTTGAGTAATTCTACGGCACCTTGGATTGCGGTATCAAGTTTTTTAAGCTCTTTGCGGTATTGGGTAAGGTATTGAGATCCTATGGTATTGGTTGCTGTTGATGGAAGCTTATGCTCAATGTTTGCCTGTAATAAGCAGGCTTTGCTGAGAATAAGCAACCAAAAAAAGAGAGATTTCGTGTGTAATAAACGCACAATGTTTTTGATTATATTCATAAAGATAATTATCTCGAGATTTATTTAATCGTTAGAAACGGTATTTTTTACGCCCACCCCAGGATAGACCCAGAAGATTACCTTACGTGAATATGCCACAAGCGTCAAATTCTATTAGTGCTTGGTGAAGGCTTTTTTGATGCCGAAATCAAGGATTATGTGCGACCAGCAGCCGGCAATAAAGAACAATGATGGGAGAAGTGCCATTGATAAGGAATAATGGTTTTTTGACATGCAGTAAATAATTGGCAAGGGGAGGAGCATAAGAAAGAGGGGGTTATGGAGAATTGTGCGGTGGCGCAGGAGCCCTATAACAATCGCCATTACCGAGGTTATCATGAGCGCTACCCATTGGCTTGTTAATAGGAATCCAATAAATGCGCCGACGATACAAAAATAAAAGAGACGTTGTATTTTACTGTTAATATCAAGATCGGGAATAAGCGAACCAAGGAGTGTTGCTCCAAGCAATATAAGCGCTTGTAATGGTAGAATAGGGATTGGTAATTGGCAGCTAACAACGTAATAAAGTGAAGCAAACGTTACAGCGCCACCGAATAAGTGTGTTTTATAACCAGGCATATATATCCCTCCCGGCTCCTTTTTCCGCCGGAAAATTACTTCAAATAACTCAGTTTTGTGCCAGGATAGTAAAACTGAAGAATTTCTTTAAAGTTCCAACCGCGATCGACTAATCCTTTGGCTCCCCATTGGCATAAGCCTTTAAAGTGGCTATTCCCGTGACCATGAAAGACAAATTTATTACCATCTTTTTTAATGGTGAAGGCAAGGCTTTTTATGCGGCCTTGTAGGGCTGATTTAACTTCGTGCGCAGCAAGTATAACCGTTGTTCTTTTGCCAACACATTTAACGTTATGGGCAACTCCGGCCTTATCTTTATCGATCACTTGCATGTCGAGAAGCGTTTTGCCAAAATGGGCCATTTTATCTTTACATTTGGCGCAGTTTTTTAGGCAATCAAGCATCATTGTTTTATCAAATGATTCTTTCCATGAATAATAAGCGGTGTTCTTGCAATAAGGGCAGGTTTCTTTTCTGCAAAGATATGGTTTGGTTACGTCGCGCGCAGCTGTACGTAATTCTGATGGAATAATGCCACCACAACAAATATCAAACATGGTAAGCGCAATGTTGCCCTTATAAGTTAATACCATGTTGCGTGTTTCTTCGGCCGCTCGACGAAGATGTGTTTCTTTATGTGATCCATTATAAATTTGAAAATACGAGGTGTTTTTTAGATCATACGGAGCTTTTGGATTTTTAATGCGCGATTGCTTCATGTGGTATAAAGCATAGGTTCGGGACGCAACGGCCTGGACTTTGTGCATTTCTGGTGGCCATGATGGAATGCCTTCGTGGCGCAATACAGAATAAAGATAATCTTCGAGTTCGAGTTTATTAATAATGAACATGGACGAAGAATCTTTGTCTTGGCAAATATAGAGGCTGCCCTGATATTCTTTACCGTTTAGGTTGATTTGATTATGTGGGGAGCAAATTTCAATATCGTTATGCTTAACTCGACGATACTTGCCGTCTTGGCATCTTAAGAAAAACTTACCTTCTTTAATGAGCAGTGAAAGCTCTTCTTCTTGGTAGAGTGCCGTTATGTTTGAATGTGCCGGACTTTCAAGTACAAAGCCATCTTTTGCCTTGAGCGTAAGGGTATGTGGCTCATTTGGCGAATGTTCTTCAATAAGGACGCGGATATAATGCTGTCGATTACTTGGTTGTTCTTCGATATTGTTATCAGTTTTTTCATTGTCGTTGTTTTTGTTCAGGCTCCCGGAATTACTGCTATGAGATATATTTGAGCTGAGCAACTTTGCATCGTTGTGAACTAAAAAAAGCGCGTTAGGCTTATTTTTTTTGGGAGAGCCTTTTTTGC
>CAZLQB010000017.1:12370-14391 GCA_964561585.1 uncultured Pseudomonadota bacterium | reverse complement strand
CTGGTATTGATCAAGCATCAATAGCCGAAAAAATTATTGCGGCGGTCGCAAATTCTGCTTTTGTTTTTAAGTTGCCATCGGCCGATCTTTTTACTGCTCCTCAGGATAAAAAACCGATTGCCGGAATGGCCCAAGATGCCGCGGCTCGCGGTAAGCTGCTGGAAGAAAAGCTTTTACATTTTGGGGTTAAGGGCAAAGTAACGGCCGTCAAAACGGGGCCACTTATTACACTTTTTGAATACAAGCCAGATATTGATAGCAAAATTAGCAAAATAACGGCGCTTGAGGATGATTTGGGCATGGCGCTTACCGCAACGAGTATTCGTATTTTGGCGCCAATTCCGGGCAAGGATGTGGTTGGGTTTGAGATTTCTAACGCTGTTCGCCAAGATGTTTATTTTGCCGATGCACTTAACAGTCAAGAATATAAAGAGGCCAAGGCGGCATTGCCCTTGGTTTTGGGTGTTGATGTGGTTGGCAAGCCGGTCATACAAGACCTTGTGCGCATGCCACATTTACTTGTTGGTGGTGCCACCGGTGCTGGTAAATCGGTAGGTTTAAATGCTATGATTGCCGGGCTTTTGAGCGCCAAAACGCCCGATCAGATGAAAATAATTCTTGTTGATCCAAAGCGATTAGAGTTTACGCCGTACGCCGATATTCCTCATTTAGTTTTTCCTATCGTGACCGAACCGGCTCGCGCATCGGCGGTGCTTAAATGGGTTTGCCAGGATATGGAACAGCGTTACGAGACGATGGCAAAGTCTGGTGTGCGCAACGTGCAAGAATATCATAAGTTATTTGACGATAATAAAATTCCTGTTGATCGTGATGGCAATAAGTTGCCGTATATGCCCTTTTTGGTTGTTATTATTGATGAGCTCGCCGACCTTATGATGGTTGCTGGCAAAGAAGTTGAAACAGCGATTGTGCGTATTGCGCAGATGGCACGGGCTTCCGGAATACATATGATTGTTGCCACGCAGCGGCCATCGGTTGATGTGGTTACCGGGCTTATTAAGGTTAATTTTCCAAGCCGTGTGGCGTTTCGTGTTTCATCCAAAGTTGACTCACGAACTATTCTTGATGTGCAAGGTGCCGAAAAATTATTGGGCCGCGGGGACCTGTTGTATTTGAATGCCAGCTCGCCGGATGTTGCCCGTATTCACGGTGTTTATGTTTCGGATAAAGAAATATATGAGCTTGCTCAGTGGTGGCGAGATCAAAAGGAGCCAATGTACCTTGATCTAAATGAGGTGCTTCGGGCAACGAACGATCAACGGCAGGAAGATTATCACGATGAGCTTTATAAGGATGTTCTTGAGTTTATAAAAACAGCCGATGAAGTATCAATTTCCATGATCCAGCGTTACTTCAGGATAGGTTTTAATCGCTCGGCAAGGCTTATTGAAAAGTTAGAAATGGAAGGCGCTATTGCTCCTGCCCAAGGTGCAAAACCACGAAAAGTATTGCGATAAAAAACGATTATTGAATAGCCTCAACTTTTTTTTGTTGGCTTTTAAATCAAAAAAAAGTTAAATTCGTCGAATGTTTTTTGAATCTTAAGACGATTTTTAGGTTGAGCAACAGATTTATGATTTTTAGGAAAATTGGCAGCCGCGATATTATCTATATGCCGTGTAAATTAAACCTTGTCGAAAGTCAGGTATTATACTTTCTTTTATATGTTGCGTCTAAAAACATTGAAAAACGTGCATATTCGGTGCCAATAATTGTTTTAAAAAAATATCTAAACACAACGAGTGTTTACAAGGTTACAAAAGCGCTTGAGGTGGTCGCGAAAATCTCGACTGTATTATCGAGCAACGAAGCAACCAAGAACTATACGATATTTAGTAGTTTTTGCATTAAGCCGGTTGCGATTGCGTATTCCTTACATGAACAGGTAAAAGAGTTTTTGCGTTCTAGTTATGCACTTCCAAATCCTTTTATCATCAGAAGTTTGTCTTGCCGGTATTCTATGTTTGTGTATTTGGTAGCTTTTTATTTTAGGAGCGATA
>CAZLQB010000017.1:6016-12360 GCA_964561585.1 uncultured Pseudomonadota bacterium | reverse complement strand
CGTTCGCCCGAAATTACTTGTGCAAAAATTATTGAGCAACTCGATTTAACCGAAACAAGTTTTGTGCGTTTGAAGTTTTTTTTCTATCGGGTAATCGGCAAGGCTCTTTTAGAAATCAATAGAAAAACACGATTTACCATATCAAAAAGTTGCAATAAGCTGAAAAAATCGGTTCAATTTTCGATAGAACAAAAAGTAGATTCGTTTTTTTTTACCGCTTATTATGCAAGAAGTCCCAATTTAATGGCTCTTATTAAGTCTATTTATGGGCGAAAAAAAACTTTCCAGTTTAATGATGGTGGTGCCAGAGTTGACTCTGAGATTTTCGTCAAAACGCTTCAAGCGTTAAATTTCCCTGAAAAATCGATAAGTTCGATTGTAAACGAATTTAGTTTTATGACAGTCGATGATCTTGATTTGCTTATGGGGTTACACAAAACATCTTCCGATAATATGATCTACATTTCTCAATGGTTGAAATCTCTTGAAAGTGATTCGCAGGCTTAAATTTTTACAGCTTTGTGGTGCAATTGTAATGTCGGGGTGGACGTAAAGGTTGCCATTTTTCAAAAAAGCAAAATGCAGCTTGGATTTCTTTGTAAATTGAGTTAAGTTCGCCTTAATGTTTTGAAAATTGAGATGCTAGAAAAAGATGTTTTTTCTAGTAAAGTTGGTGGCCGATAATGTGTTGTATGGTGAACGTATGGAAACGAGTAATAAACGATATATCGATTTTATCAGGCATAACGATTATGCACTTTTGAATATTGCACACAATTTAACGTCGATCCAGCAAAAGAGTTGGCATTATATGCTTCTTTTTGCGGCAAAAGAAATATGCAAGCGTGATGAACATAAAATATCGCTTGCGCGGCTCGTTAATTTTCTTAATGTTAAAAGTGCCTATGAGATTAAGGCTAAAATACTTGAGATGGGCAAGCCCGAAAAGCCGGATGGTTTTTCTTACTATTTTGAAAAAATTAACATTATTGATGATACTGTTTTTTATTCCTACCCAGAACATTTGAGAATATTATTGTCGCATCCGTATATTTGGGATGTGAGTAAAAAAACAATAAGCTATAATTTTCAATCAAAGTACTCGTTATTTCTTTATGAGTTTTTGTTGTTTTATGATCTTTTTGGTGCAACGCATGTGTTTGCCTTAGGGGCTTTGCGGCATTATTTTGGCTTTGCCTCTTATCAATATGCCGATGTTAAAACGTTGTACCGAAGTGTTTTAACCCAGGCGTTTTGTGAAATCAACAATAAGACCCCGTTAACTGTTTCTATGAAATATGAAAAAGAAGGTGCGGTTGTTGTTGGGTTTAAGATATCAATTACGAAGAAAAATGTTCATATGAAAGAACTTGGCGATGAGAATTTTTGCCCTTTATATAACGGCAAAGAAATGTATGGCCTGTTTTTGCAAAATGCTGCATATTCCCGTTATTACAGGCTGTCTCCGCATGCTCGTGAAAAGATAGATTTAATGTATGAGCCGTGGGTTCAGCAACACCACCCACAAGTGAATAGTAATGATTTGTTTTTTTTAGGGGTTATTAAAAAGCTATTTCTCGTTGAACATTGCTTGGCCTCGTATGAACAGGATTATGATTTGTGGTTAGGGCAGGGTGGTATTTAAATCTAGAGCCTTGCGCGTTTTTTTCAACCAAGATCGAATAAAAAGCGCATTTTTGGTGCTTGTTTTAAAGATCGATAAAATCTTGTCAAAATCATTGGTGGTCAGTGAGTATATTGGGTAAAGGGCCGATGCCTTTTTTACCGGTATTCCTAGCGCTTGCAAAAGCTCAGCGATTTCTTTTTTGGTTAAACGGTTTTTTTCATGGGCAATCGGGAGAGGGAGTGGTTCATTACAATTTAGGTGCCGGTTGCGTTTTTCATGCTGTTTGTTGATTTTATCTATAATGATTTTGTTTTGTTTGGAATAAGCGACCAGATGCGGCATGAAGCTGGTTTTGTGTATAAATAATTTTATGGCAACAATCGTATTGTTTTGTTTTTTATAGAGCGGCCGTAGCTCGATATTGGTTTTTTTATGTATTTCTTTGATTGCCCGGTTGAGAATGTGGTGGTTGAGTTGTTTAAAGGTTGGATAGTTGTTTGGTGCTAAGTTCATATAGTTTCGAATATATTCTAGATCAAGCCATGGGGTCTGGCCCTTTTTTGTTAAGGCGAGGCACAATTCATACAAAAACAATGAGTATTTACACGAAAAAGCGCGGACTAAAAAAATGTTTATGGCAGCATGTTCGGTTGACGATGTTATGAGTTTTTGTATGTGCGGGCTAAATCGATAAAAAACAACACCATTAATTATTTTTAGCGATTCAAAGTAGCTAAATTTTTCTTGGGGTGTTGCTTTTTTTGAGTCAGAAATAATTTGTGTTGTTGCATTGCCCATATTAACTAACAATTCTCGAATGCGTTTAGTGTCTCGAGTTGTGCTTAAATAGCGTAATAAAATGGCGAGTTGAATGCAGTGTTCCTGGTTTGTATCTTGTGTCGATGCGATGATGAAATTCAAGAGCTGTTGTTGAACCAACGAAAGTGTTTTTGCTGTTAAAATAAGGTTGGGTGGCTTTTTTAATGTGAATGGCATAATTGCATCTTTTTGCTTTTATCCTACCACAAAATTGTTATGATGTTAGCCTTTAATGGAATAAAAAAGAAAGAAGGGATTGTCATGGGTGCTATAAAATTTGTTTTTGTTTATATGTTGTTGATGATGCAAAGCATTTACGCTATGGAATTGGTGCGTTGTGATAATTGGTTTACGGATGACGAAGTTGTTGCTTTTTTTCACGAAGACAAGGCATTGTTACTCAAGGCTTTGTCGAGCGCTGAAGACAAACAATCAACGGGATTGCGAAGTGAAATTGATTGTGCCGAGCTGTTGTTTCTGGCCTGTTCATTGCATGAATATGTATTTGATTATGACAATGAAGTTATAGTAAAAAAAGTAAACGAGGGGCTTTTTGGCATCGATAAACGTATAGAGAAGTTAATAAATGATGGGTGTTGGTGCCCACCAGAAAAAGCGTGTGATGCTTTTGTTTGGGCGGTTAAAAGTAATTTTATTGATGTGGTAATGGCTTTTTTAAGTCGTATGGACGCTGGGGTATTAAATGATCGCGATTGTTTAGCCCAAACGCCTTTATATATTGCCTTAGAACGCGGATATCTAGAAATTGCAGAAAAATTAATTAGGAGTCCAAAGGTTGATGTTTTCTTAGGTGATATTTTTGAAAAAACACCTCGTCAATTGGCTCTTGAAAGAGGTTATGCAAAAATTGTTGAATTAATCGATACGCGTGGCAATGCCATCATGGCTTTAGCGGGTAAAATAGGTGAAGGGGCGGCGCTTGAGCTTGGGTGAGAAACTATTTCTTTGCGTTGCGTTAAAGCTTTTTCTAGCGTTTGGCCATAAACGTGTTGAAGTAAAAAGCAGGACGGGTTTTCTCTGCTAAATCCTTGTTTCGCCAATTGTTTACACTTGAAAAAGCTCGCATCAAAACGATCTTCACTCGTGAAATCACAATCTTTATCTTTATCACTAAAAATTTGTTGGTGTTGAGCGGCATTGGCAAATATTGCTGAAACAAGTCCAAGCATACGAATTTTATTGGTAAACTCCCTTATAAATTTTTTGTTGATCCAGCAGCCAGGGCACATCAGGTCTGAACAGATACTTTTACCTTCAAGGACAATGGCGGCGTTGTGTTGGTTGGTTGCATAATATGTTTTTGGCATAGGAACAAATCTTAGTGTTTGTGTTGTATTTGGTATGTATGCAAAATGCATGGGTTCATGTGTTGCCATGCAGTGTCGTGTAACTTTTATTACTATGGGGGTATTCGTTTTATATGCATGAATACATAAGGCTATCATTGAGATATGACACCCAAGTGTTTGTTTTCCAAATCGCCGAGGACTTGCATTTTTGGCTAACTGATTTGTTCCAAGCGTTGAAATTTGCATTAAGGCTGCTTCTACCGAAATTTTTGCTAGCTTTTCTTGTGCTTCTTGAACGATTGATTTGGCTTTGCTTTTTGATATCGAGAGATATTTCAGTATTTCCTCAATCTCCAGGCGATCAGGGTCATCGATGCCCACCTTTTTTTTAAATTTGGTGAGAAAATAACAAAGGCATAATGTATTTTGCTCACTCGTTTCGGTTGGCGCTTCAAAGCTACCGGTTTGTATTTGCTCGGCATATTTTTTATATAGCTCGGTTATGATGAGCGCTCGAAGTTGGCACGCTTGCTCTCCAACTAATGCGTCAAATTGTTCCAAGGCACCACTTTTAAACGCAGCATATGCTTCTCGTTGAATCTTTGGATTATTGATAACGAGGTCATCTAATTTGGAGCATTGAGTTGTTTGGAAAGTAGATAAAAATAAAGCACAACAAAAGAACTTAATAATTTTTGAGAATAATTCAAAACTCGTCTTCATAAAATAACCTCCATTTAAAAGGGTTCTCATAAGGACTTTCTGATTATGACAGATATGATAAAAATATCAAATAGAAATAAAATATCGTGAAAATATGAGGAAAAGTGCATAAAAGATGCAAAAAAGACACTATTTAGCCCCGAAGTCATTATTTTTGAAGGTTTAAAAAAAAGTGCCCTTTTTTTAATAATTACAGAATGCGGGTTTTAGTTACATAAAAAAAAAGTTAATGTTGGCGTAGTATTTTTGTGAATTGATTTATTTATGAAAGGAGATGTTATATGAAGGGGAATCTAAATAATACATTTAACGGTTTTGGTACACACCGAGATTATGCAATTCTGAATGTTTCTCATCAATTTACGTCAATTCAACAAAAAAGCTGGCATTATATGCTCCTTTTTGCCGCAAAAAATTTATCTGTTATCGGAGAGCATAAAATATCTTTAGCCCGATTGGTTACATTTCTTAATGTCAAAAGCACCTATGAAATTAGAAGTAAAATTCTTGAAATGGGGAAATCTGAAAATTCGGATGTTTTTTCTTATTATTTTGAAAAAATTACCATTGTTGATGATACCGTTTTTTATGTATACCCAGAACATTTAAAGATTTTATTATCCCATCCCTGTGTTTGGGATGTGAGCAGAAAATTGATAGAGGTTCAATTTCAATCTAAGTATTCATTATTCCTTTATGAGTTTTTTTTGTATTACGATATTTTTGGAGCCAATCATCATGTTTCATTAAGGGCTTTTCGTCATTATTTAGGGCTTGAGCATTATCAATATACCGACGTGAAAACATTACACCGAAGTGTTATAACGCAGGCGATTTGTGAAATTAACAATAAAACCCCGTTAATTGCTTCGGTAAAATGCGAAAAAGAGGGAGCTGTTGTTGTTGGTTTTAAAATGTGCATTATGAAGAAAAAAATATCGCGAGAAGATTTTGATGAACATGCCGGTTCATACTCGTTAAATGATAAAGAGAAATATGGGTTGTTTTTACAAAACGCCGCTTATTCACGTTATTACACCTTGGCACAACAAGCGAGAGAAAAGATTGATTTAATGTACGAACCATGGATTCAAAAAAAGCACCCTCAAATGAGCAGTGACGATGTTTTGGTAGAGGGGATGATCAAAAAGCTTTTTCTTGTTGAGCAATGCATGGCGCCTTATGAGCAGGATTATGATTTATGGTTAGGGAATGATGCCTCGGCACCCAGAATATAATCCTGGGTGCATTACTCATTATCCTAATCGGTTGATACATAATGGACGATCATCCATGTTGCGTTGTCAAGCGGTGACCCAATAAGTGTTGCAGTTCCCGGAACATCATCATCTTCACCGTTGCCTGGATTTTCGTGTACGGCAAAATAGCGGAACGTTACCAGGTCATCTTTGTTGAGGTGAAGGAGGCTTGTTAATAATGCTCGCTTGGTCCACGCGTTGTTTCTTTTTTTGTTAAATTCTTTATAAAGCTGTGCTTGGTATGTGCCGTTGACAAATATATCAAGGTGTTCGCCCATTGGGCTGTCCGAATGTCCTGGCGTGCTGATATTAACGTTTATGGTTTTAACCGAAACGGTTATTGCATAATAACCGGAGCGAGGGGCGTGATACATTGTTGGGTTTTGTGTTATGTCGCCATTATCGTCATCAACAACCGTATCAAAATTAATGTCGGTTCCAAGGTTGTAATTATCAACATTATTACGGTTTGCGGCCATTGCCCGCAAGTTTGTAATATAGTTGTCCGATTTGAGTGTTGTTGCGATTAACGTATCAAATGAGATGTTTTTGATATCAAAATAATCTACGTGGAGTGTGCCGGTGGTTATCGTATCGGCCGTTAAA